>JAKLIR010000020.1 GCA_022709505.1 bacterium
CTATGATATACCTACCGAGCCTCGTGCACACGTCGAGTGTGTCGTACACGAAAGTCGTGAACGCCAGCAGACCGAAGGAAATGCCGAACCCGGCGGGGATGCCGAACACACCGAGGAACCTGCTGATACCGTTGGCATATATGAAGTTCGGCGGTTTCTTGATCAGAGTGTTGTCCTGCGCAAGCATGATGACGCAGCACAGAGCCACAACCGCGACGAGTGCTTCCAGCAACATCGCGCCGTAACCGATCACCTTCGCGTCCGTCTCGCGTTTCAGTTGCTTGCTCGTCGTTCCGGATGAAACAATGGCGTGAAACCCCGAACACGCCCCGCAGGCGATGAGTATGAACAGCATGGGAAAAATCGTGCCGCTGTTCGCCGAGACGAAAGCCGGATACTTGACCGGCGCGCCGCTGAGAATGAGCCCCAGTCCGCCCCCGAGCAGAGCGGCATAAAGGAAAAATCCGCCCAAGTGCCCCCGAGGCTGCAACAGCATCCACATGGGCACCAGCGCCGCGAGATAGCAGTACATTAACAGCAAAACATCCCAAATCTTAATTCCAAGTCTCTGCGCCGAAACGGGATCCGATGCGAGACCCATCCTCAGAACGATATCATCCACACTGAACGGAATGTATTTACCCGCCCAGATCGCCACGCCAACCAACGGCAGAAAGATCACCGTCGCCCACAGAAGCGAAAGCTTTCCATACTTCATCAACAACCCCATCAGGATCGGCAGCGCGAGGTACATCAGAGACGATGATGCGATCGCCCCGCCTTTTACCGTTTCGCCGCTCTCAAGCGACACCAACCCCACGAACGACGACGACGTTATGTCCGTGAACGCCACAATTATGTAAACCAACGTCAACCATATAAACACCAAGAAAAGCAGAAATGCGCGCTTGGTCATGTATTCCTTGACGACTTCGGTTATCGAATGCGCCTTGTGCCTTATCGAGGCCACAAGCGTGGAGAAATCGTGAACTCCGCCGACGAAAATGCTTCCTATGATTATCCACAACAGCGCGGGGGCCCAGCCGAACATGACCCCGGCCACGATCGGCCCCACGATCGGCCCCGCCGCCGCGATCGCGGAAAAATGCTGCCCCAGCAGAAACTTCGGCTCTATCGGCACGTAATCGACATCGTCCTGTAACTCCACCGCTGGAGTTACGGTCTTCGCGTCCAGCTTGAACAGCCGCGCAAGCAGCGTTCCGTATGAAAAGTATGCGACGAACAATACCGCCGCGGCTGCAAGAAGAACAACAACAATATTCATGGCAACGCCTCCGTTTATCGATCAGCCTTAAATCGGATTTAATTCCATCGCCGTTCTCGTCGCCGGGTTGCGGAGCGGATAGGGAGCCATGCACTAACGCACGGTTCGACTAATTCACAGGCTCAACGGTAATCTCTCACCTGATAAAATCCGTAGCGCCGATCATAGTTTTTTATATTAATAATTCCGATATTATATCACGCAATTTAAATTGTCGCGAAATCCTCCACTGTTTTTGACCGAGTCCGAGAACGCATAAAATAAATATAAACTCCCCTGATTCCCGACACGGGGACTCGGCGTTTCTCGTGAGGGCCGCAGCGAAGCCCCGGGCGGCGAAAATTCGCTTCGGCGCGGCCGCGTGGTGCGCTATCGGCCGCGGATGTGGTAAAATGGCATGATCGGAGCGGATCGTTTTAATGAACTTTCAATACTTCTCCGATATGTGAAGAGAGGACTGAGCGATGAAGAGAACGAAGATCATAGCCACGTTGGGCCCGGCGTCGAACAGACGGGAAACGATCGAAGAGCTGATAGCTGCGGGAGTGGACGTGTTCCGTCTGAACTTTTCACACGGGGACCACGCGGGGCACGAGAAGGTTTTCCGGTCGATCAGAGCGGCGGCGCGCTCGCTCGGGCGCTACACGGCGATAATGATGGACCTTCAAGGCCCCAAAATCCGCGTCGGCGACCTCAAGGACGGCGCTGTGACCCTCTCACCGCGAAAAGAAATAAAAATAGTCACGCGCGAGATCGTCGGCACCTCCGAAATGATCTCCACCACATACAAACATCTGCCGAAAGACATCAGGAAAGGCGATGTGATATTGCTGGACGACGGAAACCTCGAACTGCGCGCGCTCGGTGTGGAAAAAGGCGCGGTGCGATGCGTGGTGACGAGGGGCGGCGTCCTGAAGCCGCACAAGGGGATCAACCTGCCGGGCACGCCGGTGAGCGCGCCGTCGCTGACCGAAAAGGACCTTGCCGATCTCGCGTTCGGGCTGAAACTCGGCGTGGATTATGTGGCGATGTCGTTCGTCCGGCGGCCGGAGGACGTGGAGGCCGCGCGCGAATTGATAAAACGCTTCGGCGCGGATGTCCCCATAGTCGCGAAGATCGAAAGGCCGGAGGGCGTAAAAAACCTCCGAGCCATCCTGAAAGTGACGGATGCGATAATGGTCGCCCGCGGCGACCTCGGGGTGGAACTGCCGCCCGAAAAAGTGCCTGAGTTACAGAAGATGATGATCAGCCTCGCGAACTCCGCCGGCAAGGGCGTGATAACCGCCACTCAGATGCTCGAATCCATGGTTAACAACGCTCGCCCGACACGCGCGGAAGCTTCGGACGTCGCCAACGCCGTGTTCGACGGCACGGGCGCGGTCATGCTCTCCGCGGAAACGGCTTCCGGCAAATATCCCGTCGAGACGGTCCGCATGATGAACCGTATTGTTAAGGAAGCCGAACGCAGGGTCCTGCATTGCGCATTGATCGAGCCGGACAGGCTCCTCACAAAGTCCGGCGGCTTCAGCGGCGCGGTGTCGTTCGCGGCAGTGCGCGCCGCCCGCGAACTCGGCGCCCGTGCAATCGTCGCTTTCACCCAATCCGGCGCAACCGCCCGCATCGTCTCAAAGTTCCGTCCGGAATGCACGGTGATCGGCGCAACCCCGCACGAAAACGTCGCCCGCAGAATGAACCTCTACTGGGGCGTCGCGCCCATCCTTTTCAGAAAAGTCACAACCGCCGAATCGCTCGTCCTCGACGTCGAAAAGCGCATCCTGAAAGCCCGGCTCGCGAAACGCGGAGATATTGTCGTCATCATTACCGGAATGCCCGTCGGCAAGGCGGGCTCGACCGATATGATGAAAATTCACCGCCTCGGCGAAAAAGAATAGACAAAAACAACCAAACCCCTAAACGTCTTTTTGCCTATGAATATATTGTTGTTTTGTTGCCTTTTGGCTTCTTTGGATGTGAACAAAACTGAATGTTTTCCGAATTCGCAATTTGTCTCCAAATAGCTTTTTTGCGCTTCAGCACAACAATTTTTAAATATTTTTTTCGTTCGGCCCCTAAAGTATTTCGGAATTCCGCACGATAAAAATTATAAAGACGAATCCGCAGTGACAACGCCAGCGTGATTCAGCGAGCCGAGCCTTACGCGGCGACCCGCCAGTTCGCTATATACGGAAAGCCCGGATCGCAAGTCTATAAAAAACAAAATAACGGGCATGGAAGCCCGAGAAATGGACAAGGAGGTGATTTACATTGTCAGTGGTAAACACGAACATTTCAGGATTGATCGGCCTGAATAATCTCAGATTGACTAATCTGGGGTTAAAAACATCGCTCGAACGATTGTCGTCCGGTTTGAAAATCAACTATGCGGCGGACGATCCCAGCGGACTCGCTATAGCAAAGGGGATGGAAGCGCAAATCGGCGGCATCAGGATGGCTATCCAGAACGGTGAGGATGGCATCAACCTCATCCACACCGCTGACGGCGCTCTCTCCGAGACGCAGGACATCCTTCTCAGGATGCGCGATCTCGCTGTGCGCTCCGCGAACGAAGCCACGCTCACCACGGCGGACAGGAACAGACTCAATTCCGAGTTCTACACTCTTAAACAAGAGCTGACCCGCAAGGCGAACGCGGTGACGTTCAACACAAAACGTCTGTTCTCGCGAAATTCCTTCCGCAGTCAGGCATTGCAGATCGGCCCGGACAACGGCACGAACTACAGGCTGACGGTAACGATCTACTCGTGCACCATGAGCGCCCTCGGACTGAGGCAGATCTCGATCAACGGCGTTCTCGCGAACGCGCAGGCCGCGATCTCGGCGGTCAACTCCGCCATCAATTTCACGAGCAATCTGCGCGCGTCCCTCGGTGTTCAGGAACGCCGCGTGAACCACATCATCGACGACCTGAAAGCCGAGGATGTCAACATCTCGGCCGCGAAGAGCAGGATTTACGACGCCGACATGGCAGTCGAAATTTCCGAGTTCACCCGCCTTCAGATCCTTCAGCAGACGGGTACCGCGATTCTCGCTCAGGCAAACGCTCAACCGCAAAGCGTTCTCCAGCTCCTGCGGTAGCAAAAACGAAATACACTGGAACGAAAAAAAAGCCCGCCCTTCATGGGCGGGCATTTTTTTATGTCGTATAACCCGAATCCATCTTTCGAATTCGCCGTGCTATCGACGAATCCGAATTGAATTCGGGAGCAATGATTCAGAGCGGATGAAATGCAAGACGGCAGGAGCATTTTTGCAGCGAGTGTACCGGAATGCACATGAACAAAAAAATGCGACGACAACGAAGCCGTTCGCCGCTATGAACATTGCAACGGATTCGGCGCTCTTTTGACGAATCCGGGTTGTAGCGCGGTTCGCGGACGCGCCGTTCTCAGAAAACTTTCTTCAGCCACTTCCCCGCTTTATGCGCGGCCTTCGCCGCGAACCCCGACGGATCGACCCTCACGTTCCCTTCTTCATCGAGCGAAAACTCCACCCCGTACCGGCTCCCGCGCGAGCTCGACACGAGACTCTCGACCAGCGGCTTGACGTCGGCGGAGTTCAGCCCTTTCACGCGCGCGGCGGCGGCCTCGCAAGCGCGGTCTATATTCACCGTCGCCGCCGAGCCTTTCGAACCCGCGGCCCTCGCATCGACTATGAATCCGCGCGCCTCACCAAGCGCCGCGCCGAGTTCGTCCGCTATCAGCGCCCCACGGTCCCATTTTAAAATCCTCGCGATCTTTCCCGCCGCGAACATCACAAGAACACCGATCAACACATAGTCGCTGAATGTCAACTTATCCATCGCCAAGACCTCCGTATGTTTTGTCTTTCATATCCCTTCGCCGGCGCGGCGGACGTCACCCCCGCCATCTCGCCTTCTCCCGGCGCACGTCGATGTGCGTGAAACCGCCATAGGCGCCGACCCCACCCCACCCGGCGAGAAGCTCGCCCGCGTACTTCGCCACCCGCGCCGCCGGCACGCCGTCCACAACTATGTCCGCCGCCTCGCCCGTGAGATGCCTGCTGTCCGCCTCGCCTCCCACCGCGCGGTTCCTCTTCACGCAACGCCGTCCAGAGTTGACCCTCACCGGACGCCCGAACCGCTCCCTCACGCATTCGAGCGCCAGCACCAGCACCATCGAAACATCCTTCCGCCCGCAGCCGCAGCCGCACGCGAATTCCTCCTCCCGGAAATGCACGCTTATCCTCCCGTCCATCCTCCGCACCTCCTTTCAATCTTTGTTTTTGCCGAAAATCACAACGAGATAAAAAGATGGAATATCCGAAGAAATCTGAAACGTTAAGACTACTCGAAAAGAGAATTATCGTATCTGGATTACAATGAGATGTTAAGCGGATTCTTTCTTTTTATAAATTTCATAATATTGGTCCGGCGTGTTGAAGAACGTCGCGTATTTGTCAAAAAAACCGGAATGACCTAAAAGCCCTATCCCGGATTCCCAATTTTCGCACATGAAAAACTCGCACGTTGTCGTTTCCCCATCGAAACTTATCTTATTGGTGTGCAGATGCCCGAGTATTTTTCCGCCGACTCCGCTCAATTCCTTAGGCTCGTCAATTCCGTTTTTCAAATCATGGCCTAACGCCCTGCAAATAGAAGCCGGCAAGAGATTGAAATCCGCGCCGGTGTCCAAAATGCATGGAAAAACCAACGAATTGCCGCGTTTCGAAAACGGAAAAAGTTTAACGGAAAGTATCGGCCGGGTTCGTCTCGGCTCATTTGAAATCAAAGTGTACGCATGCCGGGCGATTAAAGCCCATTCGTTAGAAGATTGCATTTAATAGATCGGGAGAGACCTTGAACATAACAGGATTCTTATAACCCTTTTTAATAGCCTTACCGTGAACGACGGCCGCATCCTTGCCGTAGCATATCACTTTGTAGTGAGGCGTATATTCCGTCAACGCCACCCACTTGTTCTCATACCGGTGGAAAAGAGGGGAAAGGTCAACTTGCCTTTCCGCGCCGGAAGTCACATTACCGTTTTTATCCAACTTTCCACCGCCGCTCTTTATCTCTTTTTCAACCTGTGGCCGTAAAAACACTGTAGGCCATATAGAATAACAGCGAATCAAATAAATTTCAATTCAACCAATCCCGCCGGTGGTCTAAATCCATCAGTTTTTCACATTGCGAACGCCCCGATGTCGGCCATGCGTCGAGATATCTCGTGCGGCTTTTTAAGACCCATTCACGTCCTGAGTAACAGGACCGCCACCGCGGTGACCGCGGGAATCGCTCCCGCGACAGCACCGTACAGCCCCGCTTTCACGCGGAGCGCGGCGAGCTCGAGATCGATTTCGTGGTGCCGCCCGCGGCAGCACCTGTCCATCTCGGACAGTCGCCCTTCTATCCGTTCGAGACTGTCGCGGATCCACTCGATATCCTTGCTCATTCCATCAATTTCGTTCATCGCCTCCGCCTCCCCTCCGAATCATCCCGCCGCGGGCGCTCACGACAGCGACAGCGCGAGTATCGTCTGCACGACGCCGTCTATCTTCCGCAGCCTGTCGGCGTTCTCGTCGGACGCCGTCGCCGACAGTGAAACCGTGTTCGTATCCTCATAGCCGGCGGAAGAAACCGCGCGCACGATCGCGTGGTATTCCGTCCCGGCAGTCAGCGCGTCCCCGTCCGGCGTGCAGGCGATATCGAAGCCCGCGCCCGTGGTCTCGCACAGGTAGTAATCGCCGCCCTTGCCGAAACCGTCCGGCGCGGCGCCCGCGCGCAGGTAAATCCGGTACGCGACCTGTTCTCCGAACGGATCCGCGGCGCCGTTCCAAGACGCTGTGAGCTTTCGATCCCCGGCGGCCGTCAGCGACTGTATCCCCGTCGTGTCGTCCCACTCCGGCGCGCTCGACAAAGGAACCGCGCTCTCCCTATAGGAAAAGTACCGCTTCGTGGAAAGGTACATCGTAAAAGCGGAGCGGCCCGTTCCGTGCTGGATGTAGCTGGAACCGTCCGCGAACAAGGCCTCCACGTTCACCGACGTGGTGTTCGATTCGAGGATCGAATTCACGCAATCCACGATCGCGTTGTTTTTGAAGACGCAGTTCGAGACGTCCAGAGCGGCGGCGAAAGACAGCCCGTAGCTGCACGTGTCGAACGTCGTGTTCTGAATATCGAACTTGGCGGAAGCGCCGTTGAAGAACAATCCTCTTATTCCCTGAAACCTGCCGTGGCTGGAGTAAACCGGACAGGCGAGACAGTTCGCGTTCGAGGATTTCATCGCATTCGCGTTGTCGGTTATCACCGCCGGATTTCCGGACTCTCCGGCAAGCGTCAGAGAACTTGTGGAGCCTTCGCCGTCGAGGCCGGCGTTGGAGACCGTCGTGTAAAGAGTGAGCGTCGCCCCGGCGGACACCACGATGTGCCCCGTCTTAGTCGCGGCGTTCCCGGCATAGTTGTCGCCCCGGTAGGTCGTCAGCAGCGAACAATTCTGCTCGAAAGTGAGCGTCGCGCCGTTGAAGACGTACGCCGAATCGGTCGATGCGGGGGCGCTCCCTTTCAGGGCGGCGAGCCCGGCGACGTTCGTGCTCGTGTCTATGTCGAAATACTTGTTCGTTGAGTTCCATGAATTAGCCATCGGCGGCCGCCTCCTTCCATTCGGTTTCGTCCTCGGGGTTTTCAAGCCACCAGTCCGTGTGGCTTTTCACCACCGGGTCTTCGGCCGCGCACTCTCCGGCCGCGGCCGTCCCCGGCCTTATTTTCGTCTCGACGACAAAAAAGCCGTCCGGCCTGAGCGGCCTGATTATCCTGTATTCGACGTCCACATCCGGAACGATCGTCGCGTCGCCGTCCGGCCCGGGCTTTTCCCTGCATCCGACTTTGTAGTACGGCATTTTCACACCTCGCTCCATTCGCTGACGGCGGTAAGCGCGCCGTCCGTCCAAGTTAAAGTACGGCGGTATGTCGCCACCCCTATCGTCATGTCGATTCCCGTGAGCGCTCCGTCGGTCCACGAGAGAGACATCGACGGATTCAGTTCGCCCTCCCCGCCGGGCGCGTTCCTGCTTATCCTCACCCAAGCCGAACGGGACGGCGCGTCCATCGAGGGAGAGTCGTGTTCCCCGTCCGTCAGCCGCACCTTCCCGAGCAGGCGCCCGAGATCGTTCCTTATCGCCTGTATCTGCGCTATCGCAAGCATGGCTGCTTCTCCTTTCTCATTTTCTCTTTCGATGAAAACATCCCCTCGCGTTACGAGAGTTCGGAGATTATTTTCGACACCCGCGACTGCTGGTATTCGAACGCGCGGCGCACCGTGGTCAGGCCCGCTCCGTCCGCGTAAACCGAATGTATCGTACTCAACAGCAAGCCGCTTTCGTCGTAGTGGTAAGTCCGCCTCGAGGCGAGCGCGCTCATCGCGGGCGTAGCCCACACGTTCTCCCCTGTCGCGAAACCTGAAAAACCCGTCGCCGTTCCGTCAACGTCGTATTCCGTCTCACAGCAGCCGGCGCGCTCGAACAGCGAGTCGTCGAAATCCCGCCCGGCGTCGATAGTCTCCGAGAGCGCGAGACAGCCGGTGTTGACTATCGCATCGACATACCCGACGCCGTTCGAGAGGCCGCCGAGAGCGACCGCGAACACGCCGGGCGCATCGCGCGAGGGCGCGCGCCTCGCGCGGCCGGGAACGTTGTGCGTCACGAGATAGTCGCCCGGAGATATCGCCCCCGCGGACGCGTCCGCGAGCACCCCCGCGACGCCGACCACGCAGATCGACCCCTCCGCGCCATCCTCCACCGCCGGCGAAACTCCGTCCGGCGAATCCGTTGCGATCACCCCTACCACCGCTATGTCTCCCGCGGCTGACGACACCGTGAAAGACCTGTCGTGCGCGGGGTCCCGAACGACCACCTCGCCGTTCTCCCGAGGCGCGCCGCTACGGTTCGTCATGCCGACCGTCACAGCCCGGCCGCTCTCCGCCCCGGCCCCTCCCGTCCGCTTCGCGTCCCCGATCAACCGGTAAAGACTCTGTATCTGCGTCTGAAGATTTTTTATCGCGAGCCGGACCGCCGCGTCGATCTCGGTCCGATGCGCCGACTGCGCTATCTGCGCAACCCGCGCCTCTTTCGTTATCACTCTTCTGCTCATCGCGCACTCTCCGAATCTGTTCTATGGAAGCACCGCGCCGGTGTAAGAATCTCCCTGCTCCCGGGCCGCTCTCCCCTCCACGAAAAACGAAACGTCCACGCCGAGCGCGGCATTCACAACCCGAACGGTGGAGAACACCGGCACGCCCGGAAGACAAGGCGACTCCACCCCGACGACGCTCGCGAGACGCACGATCTCCTCGAGCGTGTGCCGCGCGTCGAGATCGGCTTTCTCCTTCGTATAAAGGGCTTCGTCCGGCGAACACCCCCGCGCCACGTGCGTCATGATCCCGTATTTCTCAAGCAAGCCCCAGCGGTCGTACAGCGGAGCGTCGGGATCGTCGCTCTGGAGCCGCGCCTCTCCCATGATTATTTTGTTTTCGTAACATTGCACTTCGGATATTCCGACCTGACTGTCGATGTGGCCTTCCCAGTAATAAAGGCCGAGACTGTGAATGTTTATCCTTATATAACGGAAGCGAAGTCCTTCCTCGAAATCGTCGCCCGCTTGGAAGCTGATGTTCGCGCCGGGCGAGATGTCGAACGGCGCGACGATCTGAGAATAGTCCGCGCCGTCGTCCGAAACCCACACGCTCATGAGCTGGGCCATACCGAGGTCGGACGAGCCCTCGTTGGCGGACTGAGACGGCCGCGCGACGATGATGGTCGCCACCTCGCGGCTCTCGCCGAGATCGATCGCGAGCGCGGGCTCTCCGTCCGGCGCGAGCGAAAGCGCCTCCTGCACCGCGCCGGTGGTCCCGCCGTCCTTATCCCAACGCCCGTAGCCGCCGGTCGCGCCCGTGTACGGGCTTCCGTCCGTCACACTCTGAACGCTCGACCCCTCGTGCCACCCGAATCGCCACAGGTCGGTCACCGGTCGCCCGAGACACAAGTTCGGAAGCTCCTCCAGCCGCGCCTGCCCGAAACTCAGCACCCGCGTCGCCAATCCCTCGTAAGCCGGGTTGCCGGAAAGAGACGTTATTACTATGTCCGAATCCTCGATCAGAACGTCCTCGTCGCCTTCCGCTTTCTGCGTGAAATACGCGCACTCGATCTTTCCGTCGCGGCCCTCGCGGAGGATGTAGTTGGGCGCCACCCGGCGGCAGACTTCCTGAATCGCCTTGTAAGAGTTTTCCTGACTTCGAGGAGTGAAGTTCATAGGCGGGAGCGTCACGCCGCTTGCCTGTATCGTGTAGTACGCCGCGTCGCCGGTGATCGCGCGGCCCGCCTGCGAAGCGTCGAACGTCACGCAGCCCGCGCGCTCGTCCCACGTGAAACCACTCGTGATCCGCGCACCGTCCCGGTAGATCGCGTTAACAGGGTCCGACGGTCGGAGGTTTTTCTTCGGAAACGAATAACGGAGATAGTCCGATGTCGCGAGCTCCACGCCCGTCAACACTCGCGTGATGTAGCTCTCGTCCAGACCGCAGCCCCCGAGCTCCTCCGGATAAGTGAGGATGCATTTTATGATATCCTCCGCCTCGTTCGTGCCCGGATCGTACGCACTGAAATCAGCGGTGACCGCCTTGCCCTCCATGCTCGCCGGGAATGTCACCGCGCCGGACGACGCGTCGATCGTGTATGAGGATGACGGCGCGCCGTCTATGCTAACGACCGGCGCCGGAGTCAGCGCCCATTCCCGCACGCGAGCGCCGTTCGCCTCATGGTAATATGTCAAGAAATCCTCAGTCGCCAGCGCCGCCGCCGCGAACGCCGTCACATCCGGCTTGTGCAACCCGCCGTACGTCGCGCGAGTCACGAGCAGCGAGATCGCACCGAGCGCATCCACATCCATAGTCGCCGCGCCCGCCGCCGCCTCGCTCGGTGACTTCACGATGAACGTCTGCCCTTCCTGAAGCCACGCCCAGCCGCTCCCGTCCCAAACCCCGCGCTCGACATTTATCCGTGTCGCGTCCGCGAGCACTCCCGAATACGATCCCGGAAGCCCTCCGTTCTCGTTAAACGGACTTCGCGCGCCGGGCAGATAGTGCGAGCCGTGTACTCTGAATGAGAACCGGTAGCTCGAAACGCCCTTCGACTGCGACCATGCGGGCGACGAAAACGATGCCGGCCGCCCGAAGGAATCCGCCGCGCCCGAGGCGCCCTCGCCCATGACGGAGTCCGGGTCCGTCCCGTCCCACCAGACCCGGATGTCGTGCGACGCTCCGCCGCTGAAAAACCATATCTCTCCCGTGCTGCTCACCGAATTTACGGTGCAGAATCCGGCCCTTGAAACGCGGGTGTCGAAGAATACGCCCCCCGTCGCGCAATTCGAATATCCGAGCGCGGCGTCGTAGCGGCGATCCGAGAAAAAACGCCCCGCGGGCCTCATGAATTGCACGGACGCGGCGCTCGCACCGGAGTTGTGCGACACCACGGCGAAGTAGCCGCTCCCCATCGGTTCCACCGCGCCGACGCAATCGTGCGCGAGGCTTGAATCGGCCGACGTAAGTCGCGTGATCCTGTTCGAGTCACTCGACCCCGTCGAAATCCAAAGTCCCGCGCCAGCGCCCGTTTTGTCAGCGACTGAAAAAACGTAATCATCCGCCGCAGGCGTTTCGCCGGCTTCATAAACACAGTCGCCGACCGTCGCGTGCTCGTCCCCCGGAAACATTTTCCGCGCGAAGTTGAACGACGCGGAGCCGCCGCCGCCCGGCGATAGCGCCACAGTCTGAGTGGTTATCCGTGAGTCGTCCCCCGGTATCACGATCGGATCGCTCGAATGCGCGCCGATACATTCGACGAGCCCGGCTATAAGCGGCCTGACGCTGATAGACCACCTGAGTTGAAATTCATCCTGTTGATGATACGCGTTCCACGCCATGCCGACTGATATCCCGCCTCCGTCCTGAAATACGGCGAGCCGCCACTGCTTGCGCCCACCGCTCCGCACCGCGTACCCTCCCTTGACCGATGTCCCGTAATTCGTCTCCACATATTCCGCGTCGCCGTAATCGTATCCGCTCGGCACGCCGATGTGCGACTGAACCGCGCCGACTTCCACATAGCATGGCGCAACGGCAGTCAGCACGACCGCCGTCTTCTTCACTCCCGCGTCCACCCCCTGATCGTTCGGAAAGCCCGTCGCTCCGCCCTGCGAGGATGGAACGACCACCGTCGCGGTCCCTATCTGAGGCCGCTCGCCCGCTATCAGCGCCGGTATGTTTATCCTGAATATGCACGGCTCCGCTCCGAAGTCGATCTGCATCGCACGCGAGGGCGACGTGCAAATGAGAAGGTCGTCCCCGCACACACGCATGGCGGTCACGTTGTCGAACGCCGAAACCGGGTCGCCGTAGAAAGCATCCGTCGTTCCGTAGATCGGGACTTCGTCGTCTTCGACACGGTCCCAATGGCCCCACGCCGGGAACTCCACCGCCGTCGCCCAGCACCCTCCGCTCGCCGTCGTATCGATCGTCCTCGGCGTGAATCCATATTGAAAATGGACCGCGTACGATCCGTCCGTCGAGAACGATCCGAGTTGCCAGAACATCCGCGTCGTACCGGGGCTCACAAGTTTGCATAGAGTCCACGTCAACCACCTCGTCCGCCACCGGCGCACATATCTCACATAGCCGCCGACGCCCACGACGTCTTCCGTCGAACGCAGAGCCGTTGACTTCAGATAGTCGGGGTTCGGCTTGAGCATGTTGCATATATTGTTCTCAAGCTCGGGGAGTTCCTTCCGCACGTCGATCACGATCAGACCCGCGCACACCGCGCCCGCCCCGGACACTGCAAGCGCAAGCTTCCCGCCCGCGGCGTCGTACTCCATGTCGTACGCGGAACCCGCGGTATAGCCGAGATGCGTCCACCCCGCAGCGGCGTCGTTCACAGTCTCGACATACCCGGGCGCTCCGGGCGCGACGTCGTGGTTGACGATACACACGACCGCGTCGCTCCCCGTGAGCGGGGCGCCCGTAAGAATGAAAGTCCTGTTCCCCGCGGAGTCGTGGATCATTTTTTTATATTTTCCCGCGCCGGCGTCGAGGGGATAGATCGACCCCGCGCCCGCACGATCGAGCTTGGTTATCTCCGGCTCGACGGGCAAACCCGCCCCGGCGGCCTTCAGCAACTTCAACCGCCACGCCGTCTTTCGCCATGTCTTGTTCAACGCAGCGAATCGCGCCGCGTCGAGCGCACAGTCCGTGTAATTCATCTCCGCCTCCCCCTTCCGGCGCAACATATCCGTTGCTTATCGTCAATTTATTTTCGCGACATTCATCGTGATCCTCGTCCGTCCGGGCATGCCCGCGATCTCGCCGAACTCGGGATAGTCCAGCGCGTACAACCCAGTCAGTGCGTCGAACGGCGCGCCGAGCGACGCGCGCGCGACGTCGAAAGTCGAGCCCGGCAGCTCCGCGATACGGCGAAGATCGTCCCACAGCGCGCGCCCCGCGTATTCCCAGACAAGGCGTCCGCGCCACTCGGTCACACGCGCCCCCGGCTCCACGATCATCACCCGCCCGTTCACGTCCTTCACGAGTTTCGCGTTCGACTCCCGCCCGAATTCATAGACCGAAAGATCGCTCTCCGCCGGACATTCGAAGCTCCACGAATAGTCGCACGTGACAACCCGCCCCGCCATCGACGACTCGAACGTGATCGTCGCGCGCGTCTCATCGTCACCGGGATCGAACACGTAGCCGCTTGAAACCGGCGCGCCGTCAACGCGGACCGCCGGCGCCGGCGTCGCAAGCGCCCCGCGCCCGCTCAACTCGAACGTCAACCCGTCCCCGCCGTCCTCCGCCGCTTCGGCCGCCACATGAAATGTCAAAACCGTTTCCACGCTCATTTGCGCCCCCTTCGCCTTCCGGCACCCGTTCAACCATGATTGAAATTCGTTCTCCTCGGTATTCCCGCCATCTCATTCAATTTCGACGTGCTCACCCACCGCTCCTCCATCTCGGCGTCGTACGTCCCGCCTCGCGCCGACATGATCCTCCTCATCTCCGCTCCGCCCGCGTTCCTGCTCGAAAACACCGCCCTCTCGTACGCCTCATCCCCGAACGCCTTCTCGATATCTTCGTCCTTCCTGACAAATACTCCATCGTCGAAGATCGGCTTCACATCCGCGAACTCCGGCGCCGTCCTCCGGCTCAACGCGCCGGCTATCGAGAGCAGCGTCCCGAATCCGCCTCCGAACAAACCTCCCAGCGCCTCCTTAAAAACACTCCCGCCGCCCGCTTCAGCCGCGCTCTTTCCGATCCCGGCGCTCCCAATCAATTCTCCGAACGCACCTTCCAGCTCAGCTTCCACCATGCTCCGTATCATTCCTTGAACCTTTCGCCTCAGCTTCTCCCGGACAACTTTTCCGACATTTCTTCCGGAAAACCCGCCCGCCGTCGCCTCCGCGATCACCTCGCGCATCGCCCCTTGAAGCTCTTTCTCCAAATCGATTCCATCGGCTTCGTCATCACGCATGACTATTCGCCTCCCTCCGGATATCCTTCCGTTCCATTAATCAGAACCGCGGTCGCGATCTCCGCCGCGTCGCTCCGAACCGCCTCGAAAGACACCCTTTGAAGCACCCTGTCCGCCGAACCGTCAACACTCGCCTCGGCGGCCGAGTAATAAATCTCCGGAAGCGTCGCGGAAAACTCGTAGTCCCTCCCCCCGGCGACGCCGCTCCCATGGACGAGCGAAAACGAAAGCGAGCCCGGCTTGAATTCGTTGAGAGGAGTCGCCGCGCCCGGCGCGCCCCAGAAACGCCGCATCTCAGCCTCGGAACCGAACTCCGCTACGAAACTTCCTCGCACACTCACCGCTCCCGGAACGATTCCCCCGCACCAGCGCCCGCCGTTGAGCGTCCGCAACGTTTTTATATTGTTGTCAAACGTCAACTCAAAACTTTCGAGATCGAGACGCTGTTCGCCGTTCAGGATGAACGCCGCGTCGTGCGCCGCCCACGCCTTCGGACCCGAATAAAACGATTCCGCGGCTTCCGCCGCCGCCGGCCTTTGCGCCGCGAGCACCACCGAAATCAGCACCGGCGCATCCGGCGCGATCGAGATCGTCGCCGCCGAAACCACGCAGCCGAGCCAGTTGCAGCAGTTCTCCGCCGCCGCTTCCACGTACGCCGTGAAGCTCGGCATCGCTCCGCCCTGCGCGAACGTAAACGTATGCTCATGAACACCGTCTCCGAGAAGCCTGCTCGCCACATCGCCGAACAATCCTTTCAGAAGTCGCGGCGTCAGGCCTTCGGGCGTCATCTGCAAAACGACCTCCCCGCCGGCCGCCACTGCGCCCGGCGTCGCCGACCCCGCCGACCTTGAACCGCTCGCGAGCGCCCGCACCGCCAAGTCCGCGCGTGCGGCCATGCTTTCCGAAATTATTCCGCCGAAAACCTCCGGCGGCGCGGCTTGCACCCCATAGCACGCCTCCTGCTTCAACCCGAACACTCCGCAACATCCCAGCGCCATCTCACACCTCCGGTTTATCCGTCCCGCCGCTGTCCTCGAAATCGGACCGCGTCACCACTTGTCCATAGTCCCGTCGTCCGTCTCCGCTCCGCCGGACGTGCGCGACACCGTGAAAATCCGATCCTGATTCTCTGTCGTGCTCGACGCCTTCCGCCCGGAAGCGCCCGCCGCGCCCATGATCTCCGGATTGCCCGCGAGCGTTTCGAGCAACTGCATCGGCCGCGTGTAAAATTTATCCACCCACTCCGAATCGTTCGGATCCTTCCCCGTGAAAAGCCGGCGCAGAATGAAATACGTCGTGAGGTCGTCCGATATCATGCCCACGATCGCGGGAGGTTCCGCGAGCGGCAGCATCCCCGCCGGCGCGGCCTTCGCAAGCCGCGCGTCGATAATCCCGTCCGCCCCGAGCCTGCTCTCTTCCACCATCTCCTCCGTGATCGCTTCACGTTCGATCAACTCTTCGTAATCAATCAGATTGTTTTTCACCCCGTTAAAAGTTCCATAAGACATATCTTTTCCCTCCGGTTCGATTATTTTTCATTCAACACCGCCGCAGCCGCGCGCGCGATCTCTCCCGCGCCGACGGTTTCGAGGCATTCGTTCCTTCTCGATTCCATGCAGGATTTCCGCCGCCCTCGCTCCGGGCCCGTGCGATGGAACGCCTGCCAGTCCCAACACGGACAACACGGGACGCGGCCCCCGGGATGAATCCAAGAGAAGTTTTCATAGTAGCCGAAACGCAACTCCGGCGGTATCGAGCCAGCAACGACAAGCGTCCGCAACCCCATCGCCCCCGCCGCGTGCGCCAATCCCGTGTCCTGCGTGACGGTCAGCTCGCACATACCGAGCAGCGCCGCCGCCTCTCCGAACCGCCGCGTCCGCCCGCACGCGTTCACCACATTCTCCGCCTCGATCCCCGCCTCAGCCTGCCGGTCGATCAGCAGGAGCTTGTGGCCGGGCAGAACCCTTTCGAATTCCCCGGCGAGCTCGCGAAGCCGCCACAGCGGCCACGTCCTGTTCCACGCCGCCGCCTGCGCCACATATCCGATGAACCGTTCGCCCTTCCCCTTCACAAATCCGCGCGCGTACTCCCAATCCCCCTCCGACGGCGAATACACCGTCGTCCTCTCCCCCGGCCCAAGCACGATCCCCGCATGAAGCGCGAACGATTCGATCCTGTTCCTTCTGTTCCTCTCCAACGAATAATTCTCCACGGCGCGCCGCCAATCCACCACGAGATCGTACCCGCGCGCACGCCCGACACGCGACGCATCGACCACATCGTCGATATCGCAGTTGCCTTCGAGCAACTCGAAATGCGGTCCCATTGCGGCATAGTCGATCCTCGCGCCCGAAAGCCGCCGCCTCACGGCCCGGACGGCCGCCGTGCTCATTATCACGTCCCCGGCGCCTGCGTCCCTGATGAACAGCACGCGCGGATTCGCCGGCAACAGCGGCGCGATTTCTCTCTCGAACGACCCCACCGTGTCCTCCGGTGCGATACCGACGCCGCCCGGCGTCGCAACCCCGGTTGTTTTTCTTCCGCACATATTCGCATCCTTTCGGCAACCCCGTCCCCACGGGGCCGGCCACGGATTAAGAGGATTCCGGGGCCGGTCCGCGTAAAGAGGAAAGAAGCGAAAAGTGCGCGAGCTGGAAATGTTTTACGCAGCCTAAGACCGGCGCGGCCTCGTCGCGCCCGACATTCGCTTCAACTTTAATCGGGGTATATTCGGGGGGGCGGTTATGCGATCGCGTCCCGGATCACATAGCCGCAGTATTCGCAAACGATCTCCTCGGTGAGGATTTCCGACACCTCGACGGCGTCGCATTTGCGGCTTTCCTCGCGCCATTTCGCGACCTGTCGCGTCTGGCTCTGGAAAGTAAGAGAAAGCGACATCGTGCGCGGCGTGCGCGGGTTCGGGGCCACGTAAGCCACCAGCACGTGACTGCCCCAAACGTCGAGAGCCGAGAAAGGCTGCCCCTCGGCGGCCGCGTCGTAGATGCTGCCCGGAACGAGAACCCTCATGTTCCACAGCGTCGGCGGCAGGTCGCCGTTCACCAGAAGCGTGTTGTCCGTGTAGCGGATCAGATCGCGCACCGTCGGGTCGCGCTTGACGACCTTCGCCACCGCAGCCGGGATCACGATCGTGTTCGGATCGCGCCCGATCGCGGAGCGGATGGCCTCCTTCGCGGCGTCGATCCGCACCTCGATGGCGTCC
>JAKLIR010000200.1 GCA_022709505.1 bacterium
AGGCGGGACAGTTGAGAGAAATGATGCTTGCGCTCTCGAAGGACGTGAGACTGATCATCATCAAGCTCGCCGCCCGGATGGACCTTATGAAACATCTCAAGGAAGCGCCGGCCGAGGGAAGAGAGACGTTTGCGCAGGAAACTCTCGACATTTACGCGCCTCTCGCTCACAGGTTGGGGTTGTCCTCGATGAAGTCCGAGCTGGAGGACCGGTGTTTCGAGATTATATTTCCGGATGAGTATGCAAGGCTTCTGCGCCTCGCGTCGGTTTCCGCCCGAAAGAGGGAGGAGGCGGTCGAGAGGATCATCGAGATGCTCCGCGAGATATTCAAAGAGCAAGACCTGAAAGTGCATATCGCCGGCCGCACGAAACATCTCTACAGCACTTATCTGAAAATGCTGAGGCAGGGGAAGGATTTCTCCAAGCTTTTCGATCTCGCCGCGGTGAGGATAATAACAAGCACGACGCCGGAGTGTTATCAGGTGCTCGCGCTTCTGCACGTCATGTGGACGCCCGTGCTCGAGGAGTTCGACAACTATATAGCGGTGCCGAAGCCGAACGGGTATCAGAGCATCCACACGGTTGTGATCGCGCCGAACGGGCAGCCCGTCGAAGTGCAGATCCGGACGTGGGAAATGCACATGAAAGCGGAGTACGGGATAGCCGCTCACTTCAGATACAAGGAGACGGTGACGGGAGACAGGGAGGTCGATCAGGACGCGGTGAGCTGGGTGCGCCAGATCGCGGATGAGAGCAAGAAGATGGGGGAGGCGCCGGAAGGGAAGTACGCGGACAATCTTTCGCTCGATGCTCAGGAGGGCAGGGTCTTCGCGCTTACGCCGAAGGGGAAGGTGATCTCGCTCGCGGCGGGAGCAACCCCTATAGATTTCGCATACCGGATACATACTTCGGTTGGGAACCAGTGTCGCGGGGCTAAGATAAACGGGCGCATTGCGCCGTTCGACCAGAAACTTCGCAACGGCGATGTGGTGGACATCCTGATCCAGAAGGGCGGCTCACCGAGCCGTGATTGGCTGCGGTTCGTAGCCACGCCGCACGCGCGAAGCAAGATCAGGGCGTGGTTCAAAAAGGCCGGGCGCGAGGAGAATCTCATTCACGGCAGGGCGATCTTCCAAAAAGAAATCAACAGGGTCGGAATGCGGCGGAAGGATATTCTCGAAAAGATAGACCGCGTCGCCCTTTTGCGCGCTTTCAACATGAAGACCGAAGAAGACCTCTACGCGGCGATCGGCTGCGGGGACATTTCCCTCGAATCCGTTATCGAGTGGTTCCGCAGGGAGTATAGGGAACTTTTGTCCGAAGAAGCTTCGCTTTCGCCGCACGGGGTCAGATCGACTATCCGCCGGCGGCGCCCGAAGGATGTTATCGTCGAGGGGTTCTCCGATGTCATGGTTTCGTTTCCGAAGTGTTGTTTTCCCGTACCCGGAGACGAAATCGTGGGGTTCGTCACTCGCGCGAGGGGCCTCGCCGTACACAGAAAGAATTGCCCGAATGTCAAGAAATACGTGGATTCCGGCGATCGCATTGTGACTGTAAATTGGGGCGACACCACGCAGAATCTTTACATCTCGGAGATCGAGATCAACACGATAGACCGGGTCGGCGTTTTACAGGAGATACTCGGCATAATAAGCGGTGCGAAGATCAATTGTGCTGAAGTGAATTCTAAAATAATGAGAAATTCGACCGCGATTATCACTTTGAGGATCGAAATATCCCGCGTGGAAGATCTCGACCGCATATTGCCGCGAATCAGCAGAATAGACGATGTTCTGAGTGCAAGACGAAAAATTTAGTCCGAGCCCTCGGATACAAGAATCAATTCCCTGCGTCTGTTGAAAATCCTAATCTATGCGTTGACGGTTCATCGCTTAAAGGCGCTGACGGCGGATGACTGTCTCGTTAAGTTGATATTGATGTTGCTCGTGTATTGCTTGCCGGTTACAGCCACCGTCGCGCCCGAATTGTATGAGCCGCAAATGTCTCCTGCTTCGCAGAGAGACCCGTCGCCGTCGCAATCGGTGGTCACGTATATCCTGTAGCTGCCCGCCGGCACTTCGAGAAGATTGAATGTCGATACGGCATAGGGGAAAGTGATGGATGAGACTATGCTTCCCGACGAGATGCCGTACGCGACGGCGTTAAGCGTGGAATCTGAGCAGTTGAGGGGGGCGGACGGGCCGGAGCCTTCGGCGACGATAGTCACAGGGATTGAAGAGTTCCCGCCGTTCGATTGAATCTGGATGTAGCCGTGATATTCGCCGGCGGACAAACCGGTTCGGTTTATGTTCACGGTCAGAGCCGTCCTGTTCGAGTCGGATTGACTTGATAGGCTCATCCAGTTGCCGCCTGAGTTTTCCGTGTCCGTGATCGATGTGATACTGAGGGCGGTCGCCCCCGTGTTAGTTATTAAAATCGTTTTGGACGTTTCGCCGTAGTTGAAATAGAGATTGCTCGATGATAGGGAAATAACTGCGCCCGCCGGGATGTCAGGTGAAGAGCCGGTTAGGCGCTTCGCCTCCGACACCGCCTTGAAAGCGTTGATCAGGCCCGCTCCATAGTATATGTCGGTCCCCGCGGCGCCGAGATCGCTGGATGTCTGAGAGAGGATGGTTGCGATCTGAAGAGGGGACAGAGACGAGTTGGCGGCGAGCATCAGCGCCGCCACTCCGGCGGCGTGCGGAGAAGACATCGATGTACCCTGCATGTATTCGTAAGCCGTCGATGCGCTTGTGGAGTCATTTCTGACGGTGCTCAGCACGCCGTTGCCTTTCGAGTGTGTGGTGTCTCCTCCCGGCGCGACGAGGGAAAGCCCGTTGCCCGCGTTCGAGTATGAAGCGCGATTTGCGGACTCGTCCACCGCGCCGACAGCGATAACGTTGTCACATTCGGCGAGCGGGCTTATTCCGTTGTTCGAGCCGTCGTTTCCAGCCGCGACGAACACTGTGATCCCGGCGTTGTACATTTGATCGAAGATGTCCTGATATTGTACCGGGCATCCGCCTCCGGGAGTTCCGCCGATGCTGATGTTGACGATCTTCGCCGCCTGAGGCGGGAGTTGGCCAGACGTGTTAGCGATGCGGGATGCGTATTTGAGCCCTTCGATGATGTCGAAGTCGTCGCCGCCGCACGGGCCGAGCACTCTCACCGGCATGATTTTGGTGTTCCAATTGATACCCGCCACGCCCACGCCGTTGTTGGTCGCCGCGCCGATCGTTCCCGCGACGTGCGTGCCGTGATATCCGCTCGGCTCGCACAGCATTCCGATTTCTCCGATGCATCTCGAGTCCGAGACGTCTTCCGGGTTGCTGTCCGGGCCGTCGCCGTCGCATGAGTTGTTCAGCGTATAGCCTTCTATCGTTATGTTCCTCGACACGAAGTCATAGCCGTAAGCTGTTTTCGACGACAGTTCCGTGTTTGCCGCCACTATTCCGGAATCCACGACGGCCACGAGGACGTTCGTGCTTCCGGTGGTGATGTCCCAAGCCTGCGGGAGGTTTATCATCGAATAGTGCCACTGGTAAGGGTAGTAAGGATCGTTGGGGGTCGAGAGTCTTCTCGCGATGTTGTTAAGTGCGGCGTATTTCACCCCTGCGGCGTCGTTCAGCGCCGTGCATTTTTCTTTCGTGAGGAGCGCCGCTTCCGAGTCAGAAAGGCCGTCGATATCGAAACCGGCCACTCCGAATTCACCGGACGACTCGGTTTTTATTTTCAATCCGTTCGCCGCGGCTATCGCGGAAAGGGGTTTTCCGGAGTCGGCTTTCAGGAGTAATTCACCACGAACGAAATCAGTACCATCGCAGTAATTACTTTTCGCGCCTTTTCCTAAGAAGGATACGCGACGGGAGGTGTCCCGAGATGTTTGGGGCGCGACTGTCACTGGGGAAGATAGAATATTTTCAGATGTCACCGGCGCGGAGTCGGCTTGAACGCGCGCGGCGCCGGACGGCGCTGATATCGTTCCTCTCACGCCCCCATCCGAGGCTGAACTTCCGAAGCATGTTATTGCTATGGAACGTTCCGCCAATCCGCTGTTGGTATCGGTTACGGTCACTGTGATGTTGAATTCGCCGGCCGAGAGAGTCTTGAAAGAATAACTCGTGTCTGAAAGCTTCGTGAGCGTTCCACCCGTCGAGGAGAATCTGTATGTAATAGCCAAGCCGCTCGTGGAAGTGGCTGCCGCGGTTATCGTGACGTCTTCGTCGGTCAGGACGGACGTTTTCGTCGCCGATACGGATGTTATAGTGGGTGGAGAGGTTACCGGCGTCGTTCCTCCGCCGGTTGAAGTTGAAGTTCCGCCGCCGCCGCCTCCTCCGCAGCCGGCTGAATAAACCGCTGCGCCGATCACTATTATCGCTAATAAAATCCGAGATATTCGCTTACCCATAAATACTCCTTCTATCCGGCTGTTTCGCCGGCTCGTGAGGGAAATAATGCAGCTTATCTCCTGTGTATAGGGAATGAACCTTTCTTGATTGTTATATTCATGATAAATGACAGTGTGCGAAAATAGCAAGAGAAATGTTTTTCATTTGTGTGAAGGCAACCATTTTTCGGTGTCAATCCTGTAAATCGCTTTCCCGCAAGCGATGAATACGGTATTGCCGTCGGGAGAGATTACGGCGGCGACCGCCGGGCGCCTCAAGAAAACCGTCCGCATCGCGAGGCCCGTGTTTGTGTCTATCGCGACGAGTTTTCCATCGTAACCGCCGGCCGCGATAAGGATGTTCTTTCCCGGAATACGAACGATGCTTTTGCTCGCGTACGGCGCTGCGTACCGGTGTGTAATCTTAAGATTCGAGAGATCGATTTCGTAAATCTCCGGGGTGAACAGACTGCCGGCATAAGCCGTGCGGTTCGATGCGTCGCCTGTAAGCGATGCGGCCGCGGCGGGAATGTACCCCATGGCGCTGATTCTGAACCGGACCGGGTCTATCCTATAGATAAGCGTGCCGCCTTCTTTGCCGGACGGCCCTGCGAGAATTATGATCGATTCCGATATGGGATCGTATGCCATTGCTTGCCCGCCGGTTCTGAACTCCACTGTTTTCGGCGACAGGAAATTAATCCCGGCGTCCTGTCTTTGAATCGACGTGTTGAAAAGCGCTGCTCCGGGCCGCCAAGAGTACGAGACATATACGGTGTTGTTGACAGGGTAAAGTGAAACGGCCTTGTCCCCCCATGTCGTCCTGACTGTCATCATCGACAGCAGTCTGGTTCCGGACGGATCGATGACTTGCAATCCCATCCGCGAAGTGTCGAGAGCATATATTGTTCCTGAATTCCGCTCCATCGATATTTTTCCGATTTCGGAATTGTTTACATCGAGCATGGAAGCTTTCAGGCTTTTTGCGTTTATTCTAATGATTCCGCTTTTTCCGGCCGCGGCATATATGGTAGAGCCGGATTTATCCAAGGCGATATCTTTTATGTCGGGAGAGCCTTTGACCTTCGATGAATCGAATATTCTCTCTATCCCGGCCGCGGGGTGTTCGGGTGCTTTCGCGAAGCCGGACGGCAACCCGTTGCGGTTGGCGGAGAGGAGAAAAGCGCCGATGAGTATCAGTGAGAAACGAGCCGAGAGTCGCGGAAAAATGCCGTGCGCCGCCTTTCGCGACGCGGCGACGAACAGAACGGCGAGAGCGATGCTGACAACCGGATTAAGAGAGACGGCCGCTAAAAATTCTTTGGGGAGCATCGCCGTCCGCCATGAAAGCCATTCGAGCGGCGGCCTCCCCGCGAAAGGCATGCATAGCCGCGCCGCGACCGCGCAGCAGAAAAAAACAAACATGAATTCCGCGGCCATCGGGACGAAAAAACGGCCTCCGAATATCCTGACGCTTGCATTCTTCGATACGAATATGAAGAGAGATACGGCGACGAAAACTGACAGCATATCGTTGAGCGTCGCGAGTCTTTCCATCCGCAGAAGAGATGTTTTCACGCAGAGGAAAAGGAGTATGCAAAAAAGAACGGCGTCTCCTATTAAATACGCCGTTCTCAGTTTTGAACTCCCGGACCGGTGAAACAGTGAATCGTTCAAGGACTATTCGCCCTCGTAAGGATTGAAGCAGATTTCGCCGTCAACTTCGTAATACGTCGTATGTTCTATCGCGTCCTGACAAACCCAAGATGCGTTTTTGATGGTGATTTTAGTGCCGGGGAGGGTTTTTTTCTTCACATGAACGCGCAGGTCGCGGCTTTTGAGGCGGACGAGTTTTTCTTCCATGTCCTCCTTTTTTTCCTTAAACGCGCGAAGACGTGAGAGAAGGGCGAAGCGGTCGCGGGAAATCAGCATGACCCGGCGTTTCTGTTCTTCCGTGAGGTCTCCCTGCTGCACACGCATTTTTTCCGCGCTGTCGATTGATTT
>JAKLIR010000201.1 GCA_022709505.1 bacterium
AGCGGGGGAGTCCAAGTGCCCATACTCCAGTTATAATCCGGCGTTGACAGCCGAACGGTCGCCAGAACCTCTGATGCGCCATCCGAATTGAATTCAGTCTGAAACAGAGTTTTCGATGAGCCGGCGCTCGAAGTGAAAGATAATACGCAGAACGTGAAAACAGTGCAGAGCGATCTTAATAAGTAATTAATATTGGGTTTGTCCATAATCTCCTCAATAGAGAATAATTATATGTCAGAGATTAATACTTTCAATCAAGAAGTTCGACGAGTTTTGTTTTTACCTGAAGTGGGTAAATAATAATTGGACGAAAGAGCCGGACACCTCGAAGAGCCGGGAAGGGAACAGGAGGCTTCCCAGCCGTTCGAGGTGGTGATCCGGATGAGACGGGGAAAAAC
Source organism: bacterium (assembly GCA_022709505.1). Taxonomy (GTDB): domain Bacteria; phylum UBP15; class UBA6099; order UBA6099; family UBA6099; genus JAKLIR01. The sequence continues at coordinate 399 of JAKLIR010000201.1, forward strand.
AGACATCGAGGTAAAGGCCCCCCGGGGAAACGTCCATAAAAGGGTAAAATGGATGGTAGCCGCGGCAATCTTCTTGCAGGCGGCTTTTTTAATAGTAACGGCATGGGCCGCGGACGACCGGCAGCCGGTGCGGCTCGCTAAAGTGGGAGTCGGCGGCGGCAAGGTCATCTACCTCGTTTCAGTCGATATTTCAGGCGGTTTCGCCGAAGTCACTCATGTAAAAACCCAAAACTATCCGGTTCGAGCGAAGTTTGATACCTTCATGGGGCGGGCGAGTGCTACAGCGGCCATAAACGGGTGCTATTTCGACATGAATTCCGGAAATCTCGTCGGCCACGTGTATTTGAATGGTACAAGGGACGTGGAAGGCTCGTTCAGCGCCGCATTCGCCGTGGACAAGCAGAGGAAGGCCGTCATCGACAAGCTCGCGAACCTCGGCGACACCTCGAAATACCGAACGATAATCGCCTGCGTTGACATTCTGATAAAAGACGGAAACGTACTTGTGAAAAGCAAGCAGGACTTAATTAAAAACGGGCACAGACCCTCAAAAAACAACGACATTTACAAGCCCGCTCGCTGGAGCGCCATCGGGATAGGGACCGACGGCAAAGTTTATCTCGTGGCCACACCGAGCAAAATGACGATATACGAATTTGCTAAGGAAACCCGCGAGCACACGGCCATCCGCGATCTTCTCGGGCTCGACGGCGGCTCGTCGAGCGGACTTTTCTACGAAGGCAAAGTGATAATGAGACCAGTGAGAACGATCCCATCGGTGATCGTCGCCCGCCCGGCGGCAATACCCGCATACATGATTTCCCGGAGATAACGCTTGAACCGCGCCGCGTTCAAAGAGTTTTCTTGAACCAGAGCAGGCTGTCGTGCACGAGCTTATCGACAGGCAGGATGTGTCCCGAGTCATACCATATTATTTTTTTCTTCGACGCCGGAACGAGATCGTGGAGCTTGTTCATGGCTGGCACGGAAATCGTCGTGTCCTGCTTTCCATTCTGGAGAAGCACGGGCCGGTCTCCGATGAGAGGCGCGAAGGACGCCGGATCAACAGTCTCGAACACAGACATGAACTGGTCTTTCGTCGTGTTATTATCAACCATGAATTTTTTGATTTCCATGAGGCTGCCGTAGTCCGAGTTGTCGAAAATAGCCGAGAAATCCGCGCCGCCGTCGGCGAGATCGATGGATTTTATCCGCGGGTCAAGCGCGGTCGCGACGGTTCCCGTCAGCGCCCCCATGCTTATCCCGAAATATCCGATCCTTCCGGGATCGATCCCTTTCCATCCGGCGAGCACGTCGAAACCTCTAAGAATGTCTCTTACTTGAAGCTTCATGTTCGCGGCGCTCACGAACGGGTCCGGCATCAGGATGTCCTTGTCCTTATCCTCGCGTTCTCCTCTGAAAACACCGTCTATCGCCATCACGGCTATCCCGTATCCCGGCCATGTCGCGAATATGTCGGCAAGACTTTTGTCAGCCACGTGAAAGTGCATGAAGAAAACCGCCGGGTAGCTCCCCGGAACCGTGGACAAGTTTGCCTTCATCGGCTTGACACGCGATTTCGGCAGCATGAGAATCGCCGGCACGCGGCCTCCGTTCGGACTGTCGTAAAAAAAGTGATATTTCGTATATGCGGGGAAATCCTTCGTGTCCGCTATAGTTATATTCAGAGGCGCTTTGTGATCGAATACATATTCCTTTTTCAACTGATCGAGAGTTTTTGCTTGAGTGTTCGCCGCAACCGCTGAACCGCAAGCGCAGAACGTCATCATCGCAATCAGGATGATCTGTTTGATGAAAAGTCTCTTCTTCATGATGTCTCCACCCCCGTAGTGTGTTTCAACCCGAACCCATCTGACTGATTCCGGTTCAATAGCCCCATCCGCTATCCAATGTTGTATATAATTGCGCCGCCGCTATCAAGAATATTTTTTATTTGCTCAAGTCGCGAAAGCCCGCCATTCGGTGCTTCACCGAGCTATCAGCGCAACTCCTGAAAAGAACCGAGATGCGTTTGTCATTCGTTTCGCGATGGCGTACGGAGCACGCGATTCAAGCAATTTGAAAATAAATATGGAAAAAGAGTTATAATTAAATATACTGTCGTGATGGTTTTATGTATTTATCGATAGAATACGCATCAAGGAACTCGTATTTTATTGAAAGTGAATAAATCGTAGATGAGACGCGACACAAGATCGGAAGTGAAGCCATGAACATCAAAAAGATATTGCTGATCGAGCCGAAGGCGCCGGGGCTGCACGTTTACAGCGCGTTCAGCGTTCCAAGGCTCGGACTGCCGCTGCTCGCGAGGATCCTTCGCGGACGCGGATACGAAGTCGAAGTTTACATGCAGGAAAAAGAATCAATACCGATGGATGCGCTGAGGAGTGCGGACCTGATCGGTGTTTCATCGACGACGTCAACAGCGGTGGAAGCGTATAAGATATCTCAGCTCGCGAGAGACATGGGGAAAATGGTTGTGATGGGCGGCCCGCACGTAACGTTCGAAGCCGAAGAGGCCGCCGGATACTGCGATGTCGTCGTTCGAGGCGAAGGAGAGATAACATTCCCCGAACTTATTGAAGCGCTACGGGCCGAAACCGACCTTTCCGAAGTGCAAGGCATAACTTATGCGATCGCGGACGGCGTGGTTCACACCATGGGCAGGGCGCTCATCTCCGACCTCGACTCGCTGCCGGCGCCGGACCTTTCATACGTCCACGTGGACAAACTCAGGATCGTCCCGATACAGACGTCCCGCGGGTGCCCGCATCACTGCACTTTCTGCACTGTCACCGAAATGTTCGGTCATAAATACAGATTCAGAAGCACGGAACATATCCTCGACGAACTCCAGCGATACAACGGACGAAGGATTTTCTTCGTGGATGATAATTTCACAGCCGTACCGCGCCGGAGCGTCGAACTCCTCGAACAGATGATCCGAAGAGGAATTCATCTGAAGACGTGGAGCGCGCAGGCGCGGGTGGATATCGCACACTCTCCCGAGTTGCTCGACCTCATGCACAGGACGAATTGCTCCCGGGTGTACATCGGTTTCGAATCAGCCAACCCGAAAACTCTCGAAAGATTCAATAAGAAACAGAACGTGGACGACATTCGCGAATGCGTGGCCGCACTACATAAAAGCAGAATCAGCGTGCACGGAATGTTCGTTCTCGGAGCGGACGACGATACTCCGGAAACTCTACGGGAAACGATCCGCTTCACGGACAAAACAAAGATAGACACCGTTCAGTTCCTCGCGCTGACGCCGCTGCCCGGAACTCAAACCACGCGCGAACTTCAGGAATCCGGAAGGATAATAACGCGCGACTGGAGCCTATACGACGGCCATCACGTCGTTTTTCGGCCGACGGGCATGACCCCTTATCAGCTTCATAAAGCGATATACAAGGGGATGCTCTCGTTCTATTCTTGGCGCAACGCTTTCTCGTACGCCGCTCGCTTCGATGAGGTGAACGCCTTCCTGAGGATTCTCGGAAGAAGACTCGTCCGGAAAGCGGACCGTAATTCAAGCGGCTTCGCAACGTGGCTGAAAAGACGCGAGGCATGGCTTTCGGATTGGGCCGAAAGACGAGGCTTCGAGTTCGATCAAGGCTCGGTGCGCCAAATACTCGTCAGGTTCAAAAGCAAACTCAAAGGTGAAACGGCGCAAGGTGAAACACATCAACTGAGGATTTCGAGCGCGAACGAACTGAAGAGCCGCGCGATGTTCATCACTCTGAACGGATTCATCGATAGAAAAAGAGCGAAACTCATAAAAAGAAGAATCAAGAAACTCGACGACGGGGACAGATCGGCTTTCGTGCTCGACTTCCGGAATGTCGAGGAGATCACCCCGGATGCAGTGAACTACCTTGCTCGCAAAATCTCAAAATTAAGAACTATAAGGATGAAACTAATCGGGACGAAAGGCAGCCTGAAAGAGAAGCTTTCCACGCTTCCCCGGACAGTGCCGAACTTCGAACTGCTTGATTCTCTCGACGTTCTTAGAAACACGCTTCCGGTGTAAGAGGACAGATGATCGCTTATCCCCTGATGATCGTGCTCGCTTTCGTCTCAAGCCTCGTTATTTTCCTGCCGAGCGAAATCATTCTCCTCGTGCTTGCGAACATAGACAAGACACCGCCGGTCGTCCTATTCGGACATGAACTCGCACTCGCCAAGTACAGCACGGGATTCCCTTGGCTGCTTCCGGTTGCGGCGACTTTCGGGAGCAACTTCGGAAGCTGCTGCCACTATCTGATGGGGTCAGGCTCGCTGAAATTAAGCGGCAAATTTAAAGAGAAGCTCGAAGGATTCAACTTCGAAAAACTCGGCAAGAGCAGGGACGTGGTTATTTTCACCTCTTGCATAATGAGCGTGCCTCCGGTATCGTTGACCGCCTTGGCCGCCGGAATGACTAAATTCGGCCTTCCGAGATATTACGCGATTTCGTTCGCGGGGAAACTCATAAGATATTACATCGTCCTGATCGGCGGCAGAGTCGCCGTTGACACCATCCTGAGATTCATCTGACAAACCGCTATCGTTTCAAAAAAGAGCCGAGCGGACAAGCGGCGCAGTCCGGCAAGCGGCCGCAGTACCTGTTCCCGACACACACTATCAACGCATGGTATTCATTGTACAGTTTCACATCTTCCGGAAGCCTTTCCGTGAAGAACTCGCGCATGGCTTCGTACTCCGAGTCCGCGCTGAAAAGCCCGTGTCTCGCTCCGATTCTCTTCGTATAGGCGTCCACGACGAATATCGGCTTCTCAGCCGCGTATAAAATTATAGAATCAGCAGTTTCTTTGCCCACTCCGTTGACGGACAGCAACTTATTTCTCAGATCGCCGACGGGGAGTTTGAACAGTTTATTCAATGAGCCGCCGTACTCATCGGTCACGAGGGAAATGAAGTTCTTAAGCCTTTTCGCCTTTATGTTGTAATAGCCGGACGGCACTATGAGACGCGCGAGTTCGGGTTCGGGTATATCCGCGAGAGCGCGCACGCTCAGGCAACCGGCTTCAGACAGATTCGCGATCGCCCGCTTTACGTTCCGCCATGCGGTGTTCTGGGTTAGAATCGCTCCCACGCAGACTTCGAGCTTCGAATCGGCGGGCCACCAGCCTCGAGGCCCGAGCGCTGACAGCATGGCTTCATACATCTCGATCAGCGCCTTGCTTTCTTTCGCCTTCTTCTTGGGGGACGGTTGCTTTTCACGGGATTTCATGGCCGGTGGAGACGTTCAGCCTTTCACGAGTATGCGCATCAACGCGATTTTTGTGAATGAAAGTAGGTTCATGGGGTAGGGGTGGCGCTTCAAGACGCCGAATACCCTGAACGGATTCAGGAAGAACCGCATAAGGCAGTTGCGAACGATCTTTTTGAATTTATCGTTGGGGACGTTGCTCAGGTTGAAAGTCCTGTCTTCATATTTGAGTTTTTCAGGATGTGCGTTGATGTATTCCCGAGTCCGTTCATCGAGTTTGTCATAGAGCGCGGTGTTCCTAAATGGAGTGACTTTCAGGAAGTGGGCGGTGTTCAAAGGCGACTTCACGGCGAACCTCATGGTCGTCCGCAACTCCTCTTCTGTCTCCGTGGGGAATCCGACCATGAAATAACCGTTTGAGAATATGCCGAGTTTCGAAGCTGCGCGTATAGCCGTTTCCGCTTTGTCGAGATCGAGATTCTTGTTTATGAATTTTTGAAGCCGCGGCGTCGCCGTCTCTATCGCGAAACTTATATAAATGGTTCCCGCCCGCCGCATGAGTTTCAGTAACTCCGGGTCGAGCAGGTCCGAGCGAAGCCCGTTCGGAAATGCGATGCTTATTTTCGGGCCGTCGGTAATGATACTGTTGCAAATCGTCTCCACGCGTTTCCTGTCGAGATTGAACACGTCGTCGAGTATGTCGAAGTCTTTTATTCCGTATCTATCGTTGAT
>JAKLIR010000202.1 GCA_022709505.1 bacterium
GGCCCGGGCGTCAAATCATTCGCGAGCACCACCCGCATCGTCCGCGGTTCCACCAAATTCCTGTACAAGTCAACCGTCCCCAACGGTTCTCCGTCCAATATCATGTAAAACATACCGCTGAGCTTTCCGACCACGGCGTCCGCCGAAATCGCTGCGCCGTTGAAATCGAACACCATGGTCGATCCGGACGTATCGGAATACAACACCACGTCGTCCGTTGCGCCCTTCATCTGCATCTGTTTCCAGCTTTCGGCCGGTGTCGCGATTATCCCGAGCTTGCCGGTTTCATAGACAACTTCACTGAACGCGGGCGCTGCTTTACCTGCATTTTCCTTTTTTGCGTCAGCCGTATTCTTTGCACCGGCTTCCCGTGCAAACACCACCGCGAGAAACAGTACGATAAAAATCGTCATTCCTTTTTTCATTCGATGTCATCTCCATTTCTCATTCGCTGTTTCGAAGAGTCTAACAGAACTTATTTTATTCGTCTCATGTTTTTTTTCATAATTTTCATATTTCCAACCCTTCATACCGGAATTCCTTCTTCGTTTTTCTCGGATCCGTTTTTCCGTGTTTTCTCACTCCGACCGGAGTTCGCTCCGGCCTTGCGGCGCGCTTCCGGGTTGAAAACATTAGCTTTTAAAGCTAAATGTATATGGGAGTTGTCTAATATTTAAATAGACGACCATAAAACGGAGAAGACTAAATGAAAAAATCGACAGTTGCGATAATCGCGCTCGCGGTGATCTTTTTTTCGGCGGCGGTTGCGCTCGCGGACATCATCCCCGGACAAAACCTTGCGTCCTTGAAACTGGAGAAGGAGGGCGGCGGCAAAATAGTCCTCGGAAAAATCGGAAAACCCGCCATGATCGCCTTCTTCTTTCCGGGGGGGAAAGAGGACGCTAAACAACTGCGCGCCGCCCAAGCTCTTGTGAATAAGCATAAAAATTATGAGTTCATCGCAGTCACGCGAGGCAAGGACGCCGATGAGAAGAAAAGCGCGGCGGATTTTCTCGACAAAACAAAAGTGAAAGCCGTTCTCGCCTTCGATCAAAAATCGGACGTTACGATAGAGTTGGGAGTCCTCTCCCTGCCATCGTTTGTTATAGTCGATCAGGACGGCATACTGAGAACACTGCCGCTATCCACCGTTACGGAAAAGCCCCGAAAATTGAGCGTGGACCAAATGATGGAACTCGCCGCGAGACTCGAAACAATCCCTTTCGTCGATCTGGTGGAGAACAACACTGAAGCGAAAGAATCACTCCGCTTAGTGGGCCGCAACGCACCGGAACTCTCCCTGCCTACTTACGACAACAGGAACTACAAACTTTCGTGGCCGAAAAATAGGAACACCATCCTCATTTTCTGGAGCATCGGCTGCCCCCACTGCCTTAAAGAGCTACCGAAAATGCAGAGTTTTTCAAATAATTATCGCGGAGATTACGGCTTCGACGTAGTTACGGTCACGCGCGCGGGCGACTCGAAAGGAAGAAGCTCTTTAAGAGATATCGTGCGTGAAAACGTGTTTACTTTTCCGATTCTATTGGACGAAAAAGGCGACGCAACGAAAAAATACGGCGTGAAATTCGTGCCGTCCGTCTTCATAATAGATAAAAAGGGCAAAATCGTGGATTTCCTGAGCGGGGAGAATCCCTACTTCGCTCAAGTGTACCACTCTATATTCAGAGACCCGCAACGATTCGGGAAATGAATAAGAGACCGCGATCGAGCTTTCATCGAAGGTCGAAGCGCCATGAAATCATTTAAGATAAATTTCTACAAATCCGAGAACGGCTCGTTGACAAAGGTCAAGGAACTCTTCCGTCTCGCGGACGCGGTGCAGGAACTCATATCGAATCCCCCGGAGGAATTTTTCGAGATGCTCGTCGATCATTTCCCGCTGCACGGGTGGGTGGAGATGGAAGAAGAGAAGGCGAACGTGTTTGTGATCTTCGTGCCGCGAGGTTCCGCGCTCCACGATTTCGAACGCGAGCAGTTCCGAAAATGGCTCGAAAATGCTTCTCCAGCCGATTTTTCTGAGAACCACCCGGATTAATTTGTTTTAATAGGAAACGAGCTTTTCAAACTGTTGCAAGTATAAGAAGGCGCAATATCGCGTGATGCGACATTACTAACATCCCGCACATATTGCGCACTCGATAATCCAACACGTTTCGGAACTCCCAAAATATAAAAAACTATTGCATTCCTCGCCGACATACCTTAATTTTTATGTACCGCAAAAATCGGTTTCAGGCCGAAATATATAAAGGAGGCATCTTGCAATGGTTGATTGGAATGCTGTGACAATGGATGACATGATTAAAGCACTTGGCAAGCTCGTAAAGAACATCGAAGGAAAATACACGTTCGACGTAACGGTATTCGACGATGACGGCAATGAAAAAGACGCATTCTTCATTACAGCCGAAGGCGGCAATCTGGCCAGCGGTAAGGGCGCGAGCGGAGAAGGCGACGCCGTCGTGTTCCACATCAAAAAAGGTGGAATGGAAACAATGAAGGCGATGCAGGTCGAAGGTCTCGCGGCGGCGATGCGCTTCATGTTCGACGGTTCGATCTACACGACCAACCCGGCGGGCGCGCAGAAATGGTTCGAACTTTTCGAACTCGGCGAAGAACCCCTCGAAAAAGCTCTTAGCTGATAACCACCCTTTCAGCTCAAACAAACATAAGGAAGACCGGCCTACCCTCAAGGCCGGTCTTTTTATATGTACGACTCTTAAATCCTCAACCATCCCTCTAATCACACCATTTGATTAATATGAACAGCGCCTTAAAATATGTTGCATGGACGACGACCTGACATTTAACACGAGAAAAAAAGGCATCGAGGCGGGCGCCGCGGCGGTCGGAATAGCGGCGGTCGGAGATTTGAAGCGAATCGATCCGACCAACGACGCCTCGAAGTTCCTCAAGAACGCAAAGGCGATTGTCATAGCGCTCGTTCCGGATCCGCCGGGGATCAGGAATGCGGATCAACCATTCGAATATTCGTCGCTCTCCCAGCCCGGTTATTTAAAAGCGGACGGCGCGGCGCTTTCGATGAGAAATTTCCTTTCCCGGGAAGGATACGCCACCCATGTGATAAGGCGCGAGCAGATGACGGACAAAACGCTCGCTGGGACATGGATCAAAACACTATCCCTGAAGCATGCCGCTAAAGCCGCCGGACTCGGCTCGATCGGACGGCATACGCTCCTCATAACTCCCGACCACGGACCGAGAGTGCGGCTTTCAGGCTTCGTCACCGACGCCCCTCTCGAAACCGGCGCCCCTTTCACGGAAGAACTTTGCAGCAACTGCGGCGCTTGTGAACGGACTTGTCCTTCCGGAGCAATATCCGAATCCGGTTTTTCATTCGCGAATTGCGCCATGTACTTATTCTCAGGCCTATCAATAAACCAATTGAAAACTCCCGACCTATCGGCGATATCGGAAAATGCGGGACGCCTCGCCTCGTGCGCGAGCGGCTGGCTCGAATCTCTCGCCACGGGCAAACGCCTGTATTACACCTGCGGCGCATGCGTGAGAAATTGCGCCCCGCGTCGAGGCGACAGAGCATCAGGCAAACCATGAGAAAGAAAGATTCCGGCAAAAATTCTCACGGAAAACTGCATCCGGTGGTATGGGCGACCGCGGCGGTAAGCTTTTTCACCGATTTCAGCAGCGAACTCATATATCCCCTGCTTCCGATTTTTTTCACGAGCGCGCTCGGTTTGAACAGGCAATTCATCGGATTGATAGAGGGAATCGCCGAGAGTGCGGCAAGCATACTGAAACTTTTCAGCGGCAGGCTGAGCGACAGGATCGGCAAGCGCACGCCGCTCGTCGCCGCCGGCTATTCAATCTCATCCGCGGCGAAACCTCTCATTGCAATAGTTTCAACAGGCCCGCAGGCGCTCGCCCTGCGTTTCATGGACAGGCTCGGCAAGGGAATCCGCACATCGCCTCGCGACGCACTTATAAATGACGCAACCGAACCGGGTGTCAGAGGCAAAGCTTTCGGTGTTCAAAGAGCGGTCGATAACTTAGGCGCGATCACGGGTTCGCTCGCGGCTTTCGCCGCCATGAACCTGCTCGGCATTCCGATACGGACCGTGATCATGTTCTCGGCCGTGCCGGGCGTGATCGCGGTGCTGGTGATAGTTTTATTCGTGAGGGATGTCAAACAAAAAGAATCCCCCCTGAAGGACGGTGCGGCCCCCGCCGGGTTCATTACACCGCGCAATTTCAAGGTTTACCTCTGCGTACTCGCGGTGTTCGCGCTGGGGAATTCGAGCGACGCCTTCATTCTGCTCCGTGCGAAACAGATGGGAGTGGCGACCGCGCTGATACCACTGTTGTGGGCGGCCCTGCACGTGACGAAAGTCGTTTTTTCTATATACGGCGGCGGTTTGAGCGACAGGATCGGGCGCCGGCGTGTGATCGTGGCCGGCTGGTTGGTATATTCCGGAGTGTACGCGGGTTTCGCGCTGCTCGGCGGAGCGGCGGCGGCGTGGGCGCTGTTCATGGTGTACGGGATTTACTTCGGGTTCACTGAAGGCGTGGAGAAAGCGTTTGTGGCGGACATCGTTCCGAGGGAGTCCGCGGGCTCGGCGTACGGGCTGTTCAATCTGATCCTCGGGTTGTGTGCGTTGCCTTCGAGTCTGCTCATGGGACGTATATGGGATTCCTTCGGGCATCGTTGCGCATTCATGCTCGGCGCGGGCCTCGCGTGCGCGGCTGCTTTGCTCATGTTCGCTATAGTGCGGGAAAACCGGCCCTCTCAAACCCCCGCCGCTTCTTGATACGCGGCGACTTTTGTATTAAATTTTCATTCTATCTTACTTCTTGGAGACAATATGAAAAAGTCGATCATATCATTCACCGTGTTAACGGTTTTCCTTGCGTTTGCGTCCGGTGCGGCGCAAGCGATAAACGTGCATGAGCTCAACGGAACCGACCTCGGCATGGGCGCGGGCGCGCGCGCGATCGGAATGGGCGGCGCTTTCATCGCGCTCGGAGACGACGCTTCAGCGGTCTTCTGGAACCCGGCGGCCATGACGAAAGTCTCCAAAACCCAAGAGACCATCATGCTGGACACGAACCCATCAAGATACAGCTTCAAGTCGATCGTTATAAGGCCGAAGGCTTGGCGGAAATCGAAGGGTGATTTTGCGCTCGGCATAGCGAGGACGAACCGGCTGAAGTATATAGCGGACGGCGACTGGGCGCAGGGCAACGCGAGCCACCTGATAGACCTGAGCATGATAAACGTGGAGAGGAACTATGTGGGCGGCCTGAACTCCCGGACTACCGATCTGCGGGTGAGCTTCGCCGGCAGGATCCCGGGCGCGGAAAAACTGGCCGTGGGCGCCACTTACATCGATTTCAACTGCGTGACGACTTTCTATCTTCAGGGAACCGGGCGCGTCTGCCAGACGGTCGCCTACAAAACCATGGATTTCGGGCTGCTCTACGACATGGACGCGAAAAAACGTTTCGGACTGACGCTCCGAAACCCAATCGAGCCTTCGAAACCGAAATACCTGATTCTCGGCTCCGCCTTCTTCAAGGGGAAAGACACTTTCACGCTCGACATCGAAAGAATATTCGGCGAGTACGGAAACGACCGGAGGAAGTGCAACTTCCTCATGCTCCGCGGCGGCTGGGAGCGAAAACTCAACGACGGTTGGAGAACGCGCGCGGGAATAATAATCCCACTCAGAGCCCGGACAAGCACTCTCGGAGACATCCGCTCGAAGCTGCCGAGCCCCAAATTCGGAGGCGCCGCCGGCGTGGGATATACGTTCCGCTCATATACGCTCGACCTCGCCCTGTACGGCGACCCCGGGAAAAGTTACGTGAAATCCAAGGCGGTGATCAGCGGCGTCCTTTCGCTTTCCCACGGGTTCTGATCCCGGCGCCACCGCCGTTCCATGCATTGATGTCGCTGAAAAGCGACTTTATACTTATAATAATGTCCGATGACATTTGCGATGATTCGTCAGCTCTATCGGCGGATCCGGGCTGAAAAAGGTATTTCTTTACACTTAAGCAACCATAAATATAATATATAGATACTCCCATGGATCGGTTTTGCACCGATGGTATAGCGCAACACTCGAAACCGCCGGTTAACATGGTAACGAAAGGGTTTATTGATGAAAAAGAAAAAATACATACCTATCTTGCTGGTTTTAGGGATGACGATCTTCACGCTGTCCGCGTTAGCCCAGATTTCGGATAAAGGCAACGGGCTGAGCAACGAGCGTAGCGCGATAGAAGATAAAATCAGAGAAGTAACCCCCGAGAGCTGGCCGCCGGACCTCAAAGCGGTGATCCTCGAACCAGACATCCC
>JAKLIR010000203.1 GCA_022709505.1 bacterium
CGCCTTCCGAGCGCACAGTGGAGCGCTACAAGCGACTTTCAGCGGGCGGCTGGGGGATCGTATATTTGGAGGCGATCGCCGCGGACGAGCGCGGCAAGGCCCGCCCCGGCCAACTGGTTCTTTCGGATAAAAACATCGATTCGTTCAAGCGTCTTGCGGACGCGATACGCGCGGCGGCGGAACCCGCGCCGCTGATCATATTTCAACTCAACCACGCCGGGCGTTACGCCCTGAAACCGCTTTTCGCCTACCACTCGGAACTTCTCGATCCGACGTGGAACATAACACCCGACATGCGTGAGGCGACCTCCGCTGAGCTCGACGAAGCAAGCGAAGCCATGGCGGGCGCAGTCGTGCGCGCGGCGCTCGCCGGCGCGGACGCCATCGACCTGAAATGCTGCCACGGATACCTCGCGGCGGAACTGTTCAGGCCCGCAAATATTCGCACGGACGGCTACGGCGGTTCATACGAAAACCGGACGCGATTTTTCAAAGCGATGCTCGGGGCGGCGAGAGCGGCGGCGGCGGAAAACGGAGTGCTGTTCGGCGCCCGCGTGTCGATGCAGGAGTGTTTCGCGGGCGGTATCGCCTCCGGCGGGCCGGACGGACTCGAATTCGATCCCTCCGAATTGGACCTCTTTCTCTCGGAACTCGGCGCCGCCGGCGCTTCTTTCACCTGCGAGACCGCCGGCATTCCATATCTCGATCCGTTCGTAGTGCGCCCATGGGCAAAACAGGAGAACAGAGATGAAGCACTGTCTCTTCACCACAAGCTCACGGCCCACGTGAAAAGAAATCACCCCGGGCTCGCGGTGATCGGCGCCGGGTACACCCTTCTCGGCCCCGGCTTCGCCGAGACCGCCGCGCGGAACATAAACAAAAATGAAATCGATTTCATAGGACTCGGACGACAGAGTTTCGCGGACCCGGAGACCCCGAAAAAGCTGTTCGGCGGCGACGCCGTTTCCGTGAAATGGTGCAAGGGATGTAAGACGAACAATTGTTCAGCTCTCCTGCGCGGCCGCGCCGTGACAGGCTGCGTGATATACGATGATTTCTACAAGGAGCGCCTCGCCGAACTTAGAAACAGCGCGAAATGACAACGGCATTTTTCGGAGGAATCAATGATCGAAAACGGAAAACTCGACCTGAATGGGATAATACCAGCGACCGTGACGCCTATGACGCCTGATGCGGAAGTTGACGAAAAGCAACTCGCCGGGTACATAGATTGGTTGAAAGGATTCAACGGTTTGAAAGGCGTTGCGGTGAACATGGACACCGGAGAGGGACCGCACCTGACGGACGCGGAGAAAGCGTCCGTGATCCGGGCGCACAAAGAGCGGCTCGGAGGGGCCATGCCGATTCTCGCGGGGATAAGCGGGCGCTCGACGCGTGAGGCGCGGGATCAGGCCCGCGCCGCGGCCGAAGCGGGCGCCGAGGCGCTCGTCGTGTTCCCGCCTCCCGTGTTCGCGGGCGCGGCGCTCGGACCGAAAATTCCCGTAGCCTACCATAAAGCCATCGCGGAAGCCTCGGGGCTTCCGATCGTTCTTTTCCAACTCCAGCCCGCTCTCGCGGGCGCGATTTTCTCCGAACAAACCCTGCTCGAACTCGCGGAGATCGATCAGGCGATCGCGCTCAAGGAAGCCTCCTTCGACGCCATCACTTTCGTCTGCACCCGAGAAATACTCCGCCGCGCGAAAAGAGAAATCACATTCCTGACGGGGAACGATAATTTCATTTACGAATCGTTCCTTCTCGGCGCTACGGGCGCGCTGATAGGTTTCGGAACGATAGCCGTTCAGGAACAGATAGACATGCACCGCGCCGCGATGGAGGGGAAAGTGCGCGAGGGACAGGAGATATGGGACCGCATACTGCCGCTGGAAGAGGCGATCTTCGCTGTTCCGGTGCGCGACTATCGCGCCCGGATGAAAGCGGCGCTCGTCGAGATCGGGGTCATCAAGTCCGCCGTGATGCGCCCTCCCCTGTTCGAGCCGGAGGAAGAGGAAAAGGAAAAAATACGCGCCGTGCTTCGCGGCCTCGGCATGATCTGACAATTCGGAAGCGTGTTTTAACTTGGATTCGTCAATAGTGCGGCGAACCGCTTCGATGATACGTTTGGCGCTCTCCCCGAGCCGTCAATTCACCGAAATATCGAGAGTGAATCCGACCGCAGTGCGCGGGACGGACACCTTTAACGTGCGTTGCAGCGTGTTGTAGCTCCACGCCGGGGTGGATTCGGAAGCCGAGCCGGGGCGAACGGAGTCTCCGTTCAGCAACACTTTCGCGGGGCGCGCGGCGCCGTGAACGACGACCGTGCAGCCGCGGCTCTCCGGCATTCCGGCATAGCCGCCCTCGCGGTCCCCGACGCGCACGCGGATGTTCTTTCCGCGCGGCGAGAGCTCCACCGGCGTGATCGCGTAGCCGCCCTGTTCGTAATCGTTGGACTTCCCATCGTCTTCATAGACGTCGTAGTACGAAGCCGCCGAGCCGGGATATACGTGAAGGGTGAGCGGGTCGAGCGGTTTTTCTCCTATGAATTGCATAAGCGGCGCCATTGGTATTACAGCGCCTTCTCGGACGAGAAGCGGGATTCGGCCGAGCGGAGCGTCTATGTTCACATCGGCGGGGCCGGTGTAAATTTTTTCGGTATTGAAATCCGTCCATTTGCCTTTCGGGAGCCACACCGAGCGGGAGCGCGCGCCGGGGGCGGTGACGGGCGCGACGAGCAGCCACTTTCCGTACATGAACTCGGAGACCTCGTCGAACGCGCGGGGTTCGCTCTGGAATTCGAGGAACATCGGGCGCATCGTGGGGCGGCCGTAGGCGTTCAGTTCGTGGAACATTGTGTAAAGGTACGGGCTGAGGCGGTAGCGCAGGTTGATGAGTGAGCGAAGGTTGCGCTCGGCCGTTTCGCCGAACTCCCATGGTTCGCGCAGGTTGTGGTGCCCGTGCGCGCGGAAGATGGGATTGAACGCGCCGAACTGCATCCAGCGGGTGAAGAGTTCGGGGGCCGGGTGTCCGTGGAAGCCGCCGATGTCCGAGTTCCAGATTCCATAGCCGGAGGTCATGAGGCTGAGGCCGGAGTAGAGTTGGTTCTTCAGGTGGTCCCACGAAGCGTTGACGTCGCCAGTCCAGACGTTCGAGCCGTAGCGCCAGTCTCCGATGAAACCGCTGCGGCTCATGATGAAGAGGCGTTCGTTGGGGAAGTCTTTCCGGTACATGTCAGACATGCCTTTGTGCATAAAGAGAGCTTGAATGTTGTGGACGGCGTTGCGGCGCGTTCCTCCGTGGAAGACCATCTCGTCGGTATCGATTTCGGGTTCGTTGAGGTCGGTCCACCAAGCATCGACGCCTGTTTCATGGATGTCTCGGATTTTTTTGGAGTACCATTCGCGCGCAGCCGGGTTGAGGAAGTCCACGAGGTAGCTCGGGCGGCCCCAGAATTCGAATGTCGCGGCTTGTTTCTTTTCATCGCGGGCGACGATTTTCTTGAGGCGCGCTTCTGTGAAGTTGATGCTCGACCCCATGATCTGCGGTTCGACGATCACGATGGATTTGAAGCCTCGGCGGTGCATTTCGTCCGTGAAGGCGCTCGGGTTCGGGAACGCGGCCTCGTTCCATTTGAGGTTTCCCATGCCGCCCTGTCCGAACCAGTAGAGGTCGAACACGAAGGCGTCGCAGGGTATGCGGCGGGAGCGGAAGTTGTCCATGAGCCATCTGAAGTCGCCCGCGTCGTAGTAGCCGTAGCGGCTCTGCATGTATCCGGCGACCCAAGCCGGCGGCATGGGTGTCCGGCCGGTGATCCGGGTGTAGGTGTCAAGCGTGTTCAGCATGGAGGGGTCGGAGAAGAAATAGAAGCGGAGCGGACCGCCCGTCGCGGAGTAGGACGCCTCTCCGGGTTTGGAGAAATCGAATTCGGCTTTGTACGAATTATCCACGAGTAGAGCGTATCCGCGCGGGTTCATTAAGAACGGGAGTCCGAGGTCCGCGGGCGGGAGGTGCCGGTTCCAGATGGTGCGTTTCCGCCCGGAATAGTCGAGCGTGATTTTTTGTCCGGCGGGAGTCGGGAGCGGTTCGCCGAGGCCGAAATAGCGGTCTCCGGCGCCGCGTTCGAAGCGAAGCCCGTACGCGCCGTCCTCGCTCCAGTCGATACCGTCCGGTTTCATTTTGAGCAGGCTTTTCCCCGCCGCGTTCAGGAACTCGAGCGAAAACGGGTTCTTCGCGAACCGGACGACCACGCCTTCGGCCGAGATTTCTCCCTTTGCTTCACTCCACTCGAAACGCACTTTGCGGAGCGCGCCCGGAAGCGTCATGTTCGTATCGAATTTCGAGTTGATGTTATCGGCGGTCATCTCGACGCGCACAACGCCGCGCTCGAGCATCTGTATCTCGATCCTCGCGTTGTCGCAGACGAGTGTTATCCGTTCGTAGTCCTCGTAAGCTTTTTTTACTTCTCCGCAGGTGAGCGCCGTCGCGCGGTTCGACAGAAAAAGCGCCGCGAGCAACACAGCCGCGGAAATTTTCAGAATGTGAGCGCCGATTTTCATATAGCCCCTCCCCGATGTTCTCTCCGTGCGGTCGGAATTATATCACAGCCGAATGAAAACTTCTGAAAAAGCCGCGTCCGCGGCTCTTGATGATTTGCTCGGATCCGCGGTTATACGATCTAATTACTTTGCGCGATCGAAAACTCGTCGGCGACGGACAAACACCGACGTTCTTGATAAGATCGTGGTTTGCCGGGATAATTCTTATCAACTACATTTATTGATTGTGTGTTGAAGCGGCCGTTAGTCCCATAAATACGATGCAAACCGCCGATTAGCGGATATGACACCGGATGCTTATTCACAAAGGAGGAGTACCTAATGCTTCTTTTCGTAGATGAAAGCGGAATTGATCGTGCGAAGACACCGTACGAGATTCTCGGAGGGATAGCCCTTCGTCAGCATAATCTTTGGAACTTCATATTATCCGTCCAAGAGAAGGAAATGGATGCATTCGGAGTGCGTTTAAAAGATGTCGGCGTGGAAATGAAAGGCAAGAAAATGCTGAAGCGCAAAAGATTCCGGTTGGCCGCTCAACTCCCCCCGATCGATGATAGGAACAAAAGGCGCGACCTCGCGATGGCATGTCTGGTTAAAGGGTTAAAAAACAGCGCCGCCCCGCGGGAGAAGCAGACCAGAGAGGAGATCACCGCCTATAGTCAAGCCGCGCTCTATTTTGTGGATCAACTTATAGATTTATGTTTTCGCTACGATGTGAAAGTGTTCGCATCAATCGTTAATCCCGATGCTCCGAGGCCGGATGTTAATGTCCTTCATAAAGATTACAGCTATCTTTTCGAGCGTTATTTCAACTACGTGGAAGACACTTCCAGACACGCAATGGGGATGATCGTGTTCGATGAACTTGAAAAAGCTCAAGCCCGCATTCTCGTCAATCAAATGGGAGAATACTTTCTGAAAACGCAAAACGGCCGCGAACGCAGTGCGCGGATCATACCGGAGCCTTTCTTCGTCCATTCGGACCTAACCACGGCTATCCAAGTGGCGGATATTCTCATTTACATTCTTAACTGGGGTTATAGAAAAAGCGCAAAACTGAAAAAGATATGCCGGGATGAGCTTGTTCCATACGCGGAAAGAATACACCGTCTGCAACATAATCGAGCCGTCGAAATGGTAAGAGACAAAGGCGCAGCCAAAATAATCAGAGTTTATAGTATTACGTATATCGACTCCCTGAGGCCGATCTCCGATTCTGATAAAGAGGAAGAATAATCCCGGATACAAATAATGGATTCGGGATAATAATGCCGCAAAGTAAAAAAGGCAATGTCGGCTCCGAAGAGCCGCCAAAGCCTCCAACAATTATGATAAATACAGCTTCGTAATTGTCAAGTTCGGGCTTGTGTTTTATAAGAGGGCCGATAATCCATTTGATATTGAGTAATTACATCGTTCTCTCCGTGCGGTCGGAGGCCGGGTTGAAAAAGGAGCGGCGGGATGAAACAATAATGTAAAAACGCGCTCGGGTTGAAAACGTTGTGAATGGAGTGCCGATGCGTGTTCGCATGCGGTGCGCGAGCAGCGTTTTACGAACGGCGTCCGAGGATAAAACAATCGACAAAGATAAGAGGTGCGCAATGGACTTCAAGGATGTAGTGAACGCGGCCGGAGTCGAAGGGCGCGAGAGCGCGGTCGAGGCGCTTGTGGGGGAGATGACGGAGTCCGAGAAGATACGGCTGATGGCCGGGGTGAGCTTCGCGGCGACGTTGCGGCCTTACGGATCAACTGTTTTTCCCGCCGGAGGGAACAGGCGTCTCGGTGTTCCGGAGATGCGTTTCACCGAC
>JAKLIR010000204.1 GCA_022709505.1 bacterium
TAAAAGGCGGAAAGATTTTGATGTACAACGCGAAAAATGATTACTACAGGTTAAAGACCCTTCTCGGGGGAAATCCCGACGACTATTTCGAGATAGTCCGGATACAGAAGAATATTACCACTTGCGGCTCGTTGTTTTTTTCTCTCTCGCTCGATGAAACCGAATACGTTTTTGCACATGAAATTCACGAGAAGATATATAAGTTGAACAATCCCGGCCCGGTCAAGAATGTTAAAAAGATCGCGTGCGACGGACCGTTCCCGTACTTCTTCATGAATTACTCGAAGAACGTGCCGAAAAGCGATTTGCAGATTATAAGGGACATGCTGTTGAGCGGTCTTCAAGAACCGGAGTTCAAGGAGTTCCTTCCGCTGATCAGGACAACGAAACTCAAGTTCGTTCCTGTGACTATGGACGATTATCAGAGCTTTCTAAGTATCATCTCAGAGGCTGGAAAGAGGGGCTGGGGCAAGGAGTTCGACAAAATGTTCCAGATGCAGGGTGATTGAATTTTAAGTATTCGACTAAGGAATAAAACGACGCGTGATTTGAAATATGAGATAAGGGGTTTGAAAGGAATCTAAGCCATGAAGGTGTGTGCAAAGAACGTGGTCCGTATATTAATTATTTTCCTTGTTTTCACAGCGGCGGCCGGACTCAGGGATACGGCTCGTTCGGAGACGAAAAAAGAGTATTTATTCGGAGTGATGGCGGATTCTTCGGCAACCTCAGGACAATATAAAGACATATTGAATAGGAATCTAAAAGTATTCAACCGGAAAACATCGTTTACGGTGAAAATGAAATTCTACATAGACGAAAACGAGTTTATTAAGGATGTGAAAGACCGGAGATTGGATCTCCTGTACTCGGGACGACCTGATTTGGATTTCATTGCATTTAAGAAATACGGATATAAACCCTTGATATCTTTCAATCTTTACGGAAAGAAGGGCGATAGGTTGTGCGTTTACTCTAAAAAAAATTCGCGTGTGAATAAGATCAGCGATGCAAAAGACGGAAAAATATTGATTTGCGGCCTGAAATCCGATTACTACAAGATCAGGAAACTTCTCGGTGGAACTTCTCCTGAAAATTATTTTAATAACGTCCGGTTCCAGAAGAATCCTTCTTCTTGCGGGTCGTTTTTTTACTCGCTCTCGCTTGACGAAAGCGATTATGTTTTTGCTTCGGAAACAGTCGAGGAATTATATAAGCTGAATAATCCCGGCCCGGTAAAAAACGTAAAGAAGATCGCCTGCTCGGCGCTGGAACCCCATTTCTTTTTGAGTTATTCGAAAAACATGCCGGAGAATGATTTGCGGGAAATCAGAGAAATGATCATAAAAAGTCCGACAGAGCCTGAGTTAAAAGATCTTCTGCCGCTCATGAGAATCACGAAGTTCAAGTTCGTTCCGGTGACTATCAATGACTACCGGAGTACGCTCGAACTTTTCATGGAGGCTGAAAAAAAGGGATGGGAAAAAGATTTAAATCGGTTGCTGGAGATGCAAGAGGATTGAATGCGAACAGGGAAGTAGGGCGAGATGGGAGATTATGAAAACAATGTGTTTGAAAGGAATTGAAATCATGAAGTTGTGCGTTTTGAAAGTAATCAGTATCGTGGTTGTTCTTCTGGCTTTCACGGCGATCGTCGGGTTCGGAAGCATTGCCCGCGCAGAGACGAAAAAGGAATACGTGTTCGGCGTAAGGGCGGACTCGTCGAACTCGGCCGGTCAGGTTAAGGAGATCATGGAGCGGGCTCTGAAGGTATTCAACAGGGAATCCGGAATTATAGTGAAACTGAAATTTTACATAGATGACGAAACCTTCATGAATGATCTAAAAGCGAAAAAGCTGGATTTGATGTATTCGTGGCGCGTGGATCAAAACGTAACCGCGATACGGCGGTACGGCTATCTTCCCTTAATAACTTTCAACGTGTATGGCCTGAAGGATGAGCGACTGTGCATCTACACGAAGAAGGATTCGCCGGTGAACGGGATTGAGGATATAAAAGGAGCGAAGATATTGCTTTGCGGAGCGAAAAATGATTACTACCGGTTCAGGCAGTTGGTTAAAGGGAACCCGGACAAATACTTCAAAGTAGTAAGATTCCAGAAGAACATACCGGCTTGCGGTTCGTTTTTCTATTCTCTATCTCTCGACGAAACTGAGTTCATTTTTGCTTCAGACCTGAATGAAGAAATACACAAGCTGAACAATCCGGGCCCGGTCAAGAATGTAAAAAAGGTCGCCTGCTCGTCCGCTTTTCCTCTCTTTTTCCTGAACTATTCGAAGAATGTCCCTAAGAAGGACTTGGATACGATCAGGGAAACTCTGATGAATAGTCCGAAAGAGCCAGAGTTCAAAGATTTCCTGCCATTGATGAGGACGACGAAGTTCAAATTCGCGCCCGTGTCAATTGAGGACTACCGGCGGCAGCTCGATATGTTTGCTGAAGCGGAGAAAAAGGGTTGGGACAAGGAACTCGAAAGATACGTGAAAATGCAGAGTGACTGAAAGTGAATGAGAAAAAATGAGGATTTCATGAGAATGAAAAAGTGCGGCCGGGTAAATTTCGCGCCGATTAATCTAAAAATGGTTTTGGCTTTCATGGTTGTTATGACAGGGTTGATTGTTGCGTCGCGGATTCCGGCGCGCGCGGAATATAAAAAGACATATTTGTATGCTGTGAGGATGGACAGTTCGTCGCAGGCAGGGCAGATGAAAATGCTTTTTGAAAAAGGGCTTAAGGCGGTCGCTGAAAGAACGGGTTATGATGTCAAGTATCTCAGCATAAACGATGACGAGACGTTCACGGATGGAGTGAAAAAGGAGAAATACGATTTCATATACAGTTGGAACACCGACATAATGATCGATGCAATCCAAAAGTACGGCTACACTCCGGTACTGACCTACACCGATTTCGGAGTTGACTCTGCAAGGAACTGCCTTTTTGCAAAAACGAGTCTCGCCGCGACGAATGTGAATGGGTTGAGAGGCAAAGTTGCGCTGATAACGGATAATTTTATGGATTATGCAATTGTGAGAAAGATAGTAGGGGATAAGCCGGAGGATTTCTTTGGGAAATTGAAGGCGAACCAGAATTTCTTTTCTTTTTTCTATTCTCTTTCGCTCGGCGATGCTGAGGTGATAATCGCGACCGAGGAGACATATGAATTCTACCGTAAGAATAATCCGGGACCGGTCCAGAACGTGAAGAAAATCGCTTGCGGACCGGATTATCCGCGGCTGTGGGTGCTCAAGGCGAGAAAAACCCCAAAAGAAATCGTGCAGGCTTTCATTCCAATAATGTCGGGTGCGGGAAAAGACGAGGCATTCAAAGAATACTGGCCGCTGATGCGGATGGCGAAGCTGAAGATTTACCCCATCGGGTTAAATGAATATAAACCGCTATTCGATCTCGTGGCGGAGGCCGGGAAAAAGGGGTGGAAAACAGATTATCGGAGATGGGTGAATATACAGAAGGAAAATTGAAGCGCCACGGAAAGTATCAGTCTTAAAACGGCCCGTGAACAACGTAGATCGTGAAGGGATAAGAGAATGAGTGGTAAAATTCGGTCGTTGTTGATCTCAATGGCTATGACGCTGATTTTCGTTTGTCCAGCGGCGCGCGCGGCGGAAGGAAAGGAATACACTTTCGGATTCAGGATGGATTCGTCGGCGCATGCGGGGCAGGTCAAAGAGCTGATGACGAGAGGTGCGAGCGTTCTGAAGCGGAAATATGATCTCAGTATGAAGCTGGCGGTTTACAACGACGATAAGACGTTCTTGGAGATGCTGAAGAAAAGGCAGCTTGATTTCATTTATGCTTGGAATGTCGATCTGAATATCTTTGCGGTGAGAAAAGCGGGTTATACGCCGATTGTGGGTCTTTCGGTATTTGATAATGGTGGTAACGATGAGCTTTGTTTATACAGTAGAAACGAATCGAAGATTGATCGTATTGAAGATTTAAAAGACAAAAAAGCTTTAATCTGCGGTGTGACGATCGATTATTACTCGCTGAGAAAACTGCTCGGCGTGAATCCGGCGGACTATTTCATCAATTTAAAAACAAGGAAGGATATGAGTTCCTGTCTTTCGATGTTCTATCCGCTTTCGCTCGGAGAGGCTGATACGGCGTTTGTATCTTCGACGACCTATAAGATGTATAAGATAAACAATCCGGGCGCGATAAAAGACATCAAGGCGACGGCGTGTGCGAAACCGAAAATGGGATTTTTTATTCTCGCCTCCAAGAATGTTCCCCCTGAAGTTATCAGTAAATTCAAAAGTATCATGGAGAGCTACCACAAGGAGAAGGAGATCAAGGATGTCGCACCGCTCATAAAGATGACGAAAGCAAGAATGTTTCCGGTGACTATCGAGGATTACCGCGGGCTGTTCGACCTATACGCCGAGGCGGAGAAAAAAGGCTGGGACAAGGAATTCGAGCGTCTTTTGAAAGCGCAGGGTACTGAGTAGAAAACGTGCTTATTGGAGATTCGGATTTTATGACGATGAGGAAAAATATTTTCGCGGCGGTCTTGGCCGCAATGTTTCTCGTTGTCGTTTCCACACGTGTTACAGCAAGTTCCACGGAATCCAAGAACGGCGCGGAATACACCTTTGGCGTTTTGCAGGATAACTCTATGAACGCGGGCCAGATGAAGGATTTATTTCAAATGGAAGTTGAATTATTGAGAAAAAACACCGGCGTGATAATAAAGATGGAGTGGTTCCATGACGAGGAGAAATTTCTTCAGGAATTGAAGAATGGGAGGTTCCATTTCATTTTCGCATGGAAGGTGGACAACTATGTTTTGGCGATGAAAAAATATGGTTACATGCCCCTTGTTTCCTATGAAGCTTTCGGGCTGGGGGATATCCTTTGCCTTTACACAAAGAATAATTCCTCAATCGCCGAGATAGACGATATGAAGGATAAAAGAGTGTCCATCTGCGGCGTGAAAGCGGATTATTTCAGGCTGGAGCAAGTGTTGCGGAAGAATCCGGAAGATTTTTTGAACGAATTGAAAATACAAAAGAATCTCACATCGTGTTCTTCATTTTTTTATTCGCTGTCACTCGGGGAAACGGACGTTATTTTTGTGTCTCCATTTTCGGTGGAGGTGTTTAAGAGGAATAATCCGGGGCCTGTGAAAAATATAAGTAGAATAGCCTGCTCGAAGGAACTGCCGCGTTTTTTCGTTCTCTATTCGAAAAATGTGCCAGAAAAAGTTGTAAGTAGTCTGAGGGATACGATGCTCAACAGCTATAAAGCCCCTGAGATGAAGAAATATCTTCCGTTGCTGAAGACGACCGGTTTTAAGATAACCTATGTAGCTCCCAATGGATATCAGGGGTGGCTGAAGATGTACGACGAGGCGGATAAGAAGGGGTTGCAGAAGTCTTACGATCTTCTCATGAAAATGCAGGGGAATTAAAACGAACGAACGATATCGGAGCTGACGTGAAATGAAAAAAACCACGTACCATTTGAAGAACGGATGTTTGTGCTTTGTGCTGCTCCTATTGGTCGCGTGCTCATGCGCGGTTCAGTGTGCGGCGGCGGAAAAAAAACCGGTCTTGATCGCGATCCAAATGGACGCGTCGTCTTTCGCCGGTCAATTGAGGGCTATCTATGACAGAGCGGCGGAAGTGTATAAGGAAAAATACGGAAGTCCCGTTCAGGTTGTAATTATCAACGAAGACGCAGCGATGATCGACGGAGTGAAGAAACACAAGTACGATCTCTTCTTTTCATGGAACAAGGACACATTGATCGAAGCGATAGAGAAGGACGGTTACTCGCCTTTTTTATCTTATAAATATTTCGGCGTGAAAAATGACGAGAGATGCATTTATTCGAAAGAAGCGGCGTACAAAGAGCTTTCCGACTTGAAAGGAAAAAAACTTTTTTCATCCGATAACATGATCGAATACTTCGTATTGAGAAAAATGATAGGCGGAGCGAGACCGAGCGATTATTTCGGTTCAGTGAAGGCGAGCCCGAAGTTTCTTTCATTTTTCTATTCATTATCGCTTGGAGAGGCGGATGCGATATTGAATCCATCGGTGGTTTATGAGATATTCAAGAAAAATAACCCCGGTCCCGTAAACGGGGTGAGAAAAATAGTTTGTTACGACAAGTTTCCGCGTTTGTTCCTGCTTCGGGCGCCGGGTGCGCAAGCAGAGGAAGTCGCCTCCCGAATTGCAGCCATGCTTGTCAGGTTACCGCAGGAAAAGGCGTTTAAGGATTACAAACAACTCTTGAAAACCACCGGCATCGAGTTTTTTCCGATAACCATCAACGAGTATAAGCCGAT
>JAKLIR010000205.1 GCA_022709505.1 bacterium
GGGTGTGAAACCGCCCATGGGAACCATGGTCATCGATTCGGCGCCGCCGGCGATGATTACCTCGTTCCATCCCGCCATGATGCGCTCGGACGCGATCGCGATCGCTTCGAGTCCTGAAGAACAGAAGCGGTTAACCGTCAGAGCGGCTGATTCTATCGGCAGATCGGCGGCGAAAGCCGCGATTCTCGCCATGTTCATGCCCATCGAGGCCTCCGGCATCGCGCAGCCGAGGATGAGGTCTTCGACGATTTCTTTCTTGATTCCCGCGCGTTTGATCGCTTCGTTGATGGCTATTGCAGCGAGATCGTCGGCGCGCATATCTTTAAGTGTACCCCGCTTCGCTCGGCCGATCGCCGTTCGGGCAGCGGATACGATGACTGCTTCTCTACTCATAGGTTTCCTCCGTATTTTTGTCTCGTAATCTCGCTCCCGGAATTAGTTGCGGAGCGGCTTATTGTTCTGGAGCATGTACTGCATTCTGTCCTGAGTCTTTTCTGTTCCGCAAAGGCTGACGAAAGCTTCGCGTTCGAGGTCGAGAACGTGCTGTTCGTCCACTACCGCGTTGCCGGGAACGTCGCCGCCGGTCAGAATCTTCGCAACCCAGTCCGTGATCAGTGCGTCGTGGTCGCTGATGTAGTTGCCCTGTCTCAGCGTCCAGATCGCATTCTTGAATGCGGCATAATACTGGTAGCCGATCAGTTTGATGTCTTTGCGCGGGCTCTTCGGCGTGTAGCCGGCCTTCACCATTCCGAGGACCATCTGTTTCGCGTCGCTGAGCAGATAATCCTTGTTGACGGTGACGTGATCCGACGGGCGCAACACGTTGTTCTGAATCGCTTCATACGCGTTCATGGAGACTTTCGCCATCGCGATGTTCTCGAACGCCTTGCGGACGAACGGGAACAGGCTGGGCACGTTCGGGTTGTCGAGCGCGCCTTCGAGGTTGCGCACGAGGTACTCTTTGCAGCCGCCGCCGGCGGGGATGACGCCTACGCCGACTTCCACGAGTCCGATGTACGTTTCAGCCGCGGCGCAGATCGCGTCGCCGTGCATCGTCACTTCGCAGCCGCCGCCGAGAACCATTCCGAACGGAGCGGTCACGACCGGGAACGGCGCGTACTTCAGAAGCATGTTCGCATCCTGAAGGCCCTTGCTCGCCATTTCAACGTTCGCCCAATTCTTCTGGCGTGATTCCATGAGCAGCATGAGCAGGTTCGCGCCCACGGAGAAGTTCTGGCCTTGATTGCCGATCACTACTCCGAGGAATCCGCGTTCCTTCACGATTTCGAGCGTCTTCATCATCATTTCGATGATGTCAACGTCGATCGGGTTCATTCCCTTGTAGGAATGGAACTCGAGGAGAGCGACGCCGTCGCCCATGTCGAAGATGCTCGCGCCGGCGTTCTTGGCGATCTCCATGCCGGCTTCCTTGAGTCCCGCGATGCTGATCTTCGCTGACGCCGGATCGGTCATGAAATCGATCGCGCCCGCAAGCCTCGAGTTGAGGTTCACCGTGTTCAGTTTGAGAGCGGTCTTCGGGGCTTCCTTGTAGCTGAATGTCGCGGCGTCGAAGTACATTCTCTTCGGCCCGACCTTCTTATAGAAACCGCCGGCTTTCGCCGCTTTGTCGAGGAATTCGGGCACTGCAAGCCCGTCTTCTTTAATTCTCTTCACAATGTCCTTAAGGCCGACCGCGTCCGCTGTTTCGAACGGGCCCTGATCCCATGCAAAGCCCCAGCGCATGCCGTTGTCGATGTTGACGACGTCATCCGCGATCTCGGGGATGCGGTTGCAGGAATAGATCGTAACGTCCCTGACGAGTTTCCATGCGAATTCAGCAGCCTTGTCGGTTCCGGTCAGGAGCTTTTTCACGCGTTCGCCGACATCGTCAACTTTCTTCGCGGCCTTGATCGAATCGAATTCCGGTTTGATCGAGGGAATGTATTCGCAGGTGTTATAATCGACTATTTCATAGGCTTTTTTGCCTTCCGGAGTTTTGCCTTTCTTGTAGAAGCCCTGTTTGGACTTGTTGCCGAGCCAGTTGTTCGCAACCATCTTGTTCATCCATTCGGGGACTTGGAAGGTGGCGCGCTGCTCGTCATCCGGGCAAAGGTTGTACACGCTCATCGAGACGTGGCTGAAGGTGTCGAGGCCGACGAGGTCCGCCGTGCGGAACGCCGCGCTCTTCGGGCGGCCCATCGCGGGGCCGGCGATCGCGTCGATCTCATCGATGCGAAGGCCCATCGACATCATGTGTTCGACAGTCTTCATGATGGCGAAAACGCCGATGCGGTTCGCCACGAAATTCGGGGTGTCTTTCCCGTAAACGATTCCCTTGCCGAGAATGCGTTCGCCGAATTCCGCCATGTCATCCATGATGGCGGGATCGGTCTCTTCGCCGCCGACGAGTTCGAGGAGTTTCATGTGGCGCACTGGATTGAAGAAGTGCGTCACGAAGAAGTGTTTCCTCATTTCGGGGGTCATTACCGAACCCATTTCCTTAATGGGAAGGCCGGACGTGTTCGAAGTTACGATAGTCCCGGGTTTCCAGTACTTCGCAACCTGTTTGAAGACTTTCTTTTTGATCTCGATGTCTTCTTTAACGACTTCGATGATCCAGTCGCACTCGGCGATCTTTTCCATATCGTCCTCGAAGTTGCCGACCTGCACGAGGTCCGCGCTCTTCGTGACGTACAGCGGCGCCATGGGCTGCTTCATTTTGATAGCGGCTTCCTTCGCGCCGGCGGCAAGCTTGTTGCGAAACGCCGGATCAGTTTTCTTGATTCCCTTTTTCTTGTCTTCTTCGGACAGCGGCAGTACGATGTCCATCATCAGACTGGGAATCCCGCAGTTGGCGAGGTGACAGGCTATTGCGCAACCCATCACTCCTGACCCGAGGACCGCAACCTTACTGATGTTCTTGCTCATACACGTCCTCCTTTTTTGTATTTATTCAAGATATTTCAAATGAACGGCTGGTTAATACCTAACCCTCATTTTCCTCGTTCCACCTCCGGCGCCCCTCAATCTTGCGGCAATCCGGTCAATATTTTTATTTAAAAGGTACTTATTTATATACTATTTTTATCGCTGTTACATTTATTTGTGAAAATAGTCACAATGCCGCACTATTTTACTCGCTGCCCTCAGTGAATGTCAAGAATGTTTTTATTACTTTGAATTTAAATTATCGTGTAATCCGCAAACGGCCTTTGTTCCGGCCTTATGTGCTTCCCGTAGTCGCGCCACTTCGGATTGGTGAGATACCAGATTTTTTCCAATTTTCCGTTTCTCACATACCAATCGAGCGTTGGCTCGAGCCCGTCTCTGATGTCCGGATATTTCAATCTGTATCCGGTACTTTTCAGTTTGGAATTGTCGAAAGTTTTTTGATAAAGGAAATCGGATATCTCTTCCTGTTCGATCCCGAAGAACGGCACTTGGGTTTCGCGCGGAAGGATTTTTTGGACCATCCGCAGAGTCTGCTCCGGAATCTTGAAAACGGGAGGTTTCACTTTCAGCAACCCGGCGGTGCGTGCAAGAAGATCTCCGATCGTGACAGGGGCATCGTCCGCGATGTTGAAAATTTCTCCGGACACCTGCTTGTGCCCCATTATGTAAGTTAGGTGCACCGCGGCGGCCACGACATCGTCGATATGGACGTAGTGAGCAAGCCGCTCCCCGCTTCCGGGAATCGGTGTGAGAGGGAAAAAAGAACCCCATGAAAGCGGCCGTATCGCCTTGGCGGCGCCGTATGCGCTCCTCGGGCCGTATGTATTCGCGGGCCTCAGGATAACAAGCGGCATACCGTTTTTTTCGAATTCGAGCGCAAGGTATTCCTGTTCGAGTTTCGACTGTGTGTAAAGGTTCGAAGGATTCGGCTTATCCGTTTCCTTCAGCGGCCCGGGCCGCCTCGGCGCGCCGTAAACCATCCCCGTGCTCCAAATAGCCGTTCCGAGAAGCTCTTTCGCATTATCCGCGGCGGCTCTTAGCAGGTTCCGCGTCCCTTCGATGTTGACTTTCCAGAGGAGTTCACGGGTTGCACTGAGATTAAAAAGGGACGCCGGGTGAAGAAGATACATGACCCGATGCGCCTTGAAAATCGAGGCAAGCTCTTTTTCGTCGTCGAGGTCCGCCGGGGCTATGTGGAGCGAAACTCCATTGTATCTGTTCGGATGCTCGCTCATGTACTTCTTATGTTGCTTGACCGCGGAAAAATCACGATCCGGATGATCGGTGGCGAGAACGGAATAGCCGTTCAGAAGAAGACAATCCACCGCCGTAGATCCGGTAAATCCGGACGCGCCCGTCACACAAACTACGGCGTTCTCAGATCCAAACGCTTCCGGCATCCTCTTCTCCGATCAGTATTCGCCGATTAATGATGATATTCGATTATTTGCTCTCGTCGTCCGTATCGATCGCGAGTGAAAGCTCTATAAACCTGCCGTAATCCTTTGCTCTCCTTATTACCTCGGGCGTAATCTCTTCGCCTTTTCTCACCACGCAGTAATCGTCTTCAGTGACGATATCCCTGCCGCATCTCTTGCCCAACATCTTCCTTCCCGTTTCCCCGCCGATTATCGATATCACCTGCTCTTCTGTCGCATGATCCGGGATATCCCTTTCGACCGACTGCGCGAGGCTCGCCGGATCGAACATCATTTTGAACAGGCCTCGATCCTTGAGAGATTCCGAAATCTCCCTCGTCAGCCTCTCCCGAATGGCGTTCATGTCGATCCTGTCGGCGAGCGTTTCGGTCGCTTCCGGCTGAAGCTGGATGGCTGAGGGTTGCGCCGCCTGTTCGGCTATCTCATCGAACAATTCCTCTCTCACGGCGGCGATTCGTTCCGTAATCTTCCTTTCGAGTTCACCCGCGTCCGATTCGAATTTGCTTTTAACTTTTTCGAGCGCCTCGGAAATTGCGTCGGCGAAATTTCCGCCTTTCGTTATGTCCGCGAATTTCGAGACAACTTCATCGACAATACTCTTCCGCGCTTCCTTGAAATCGGGCGGACTCGTCATTTTCAGGAACTTCTGCTCGAGTTCCATCAGCCTGTCGCGAACATCCGCTCCGGCCTGTGCGAAAAATGAGCCGTCCAGTGCGCGGTCATCCAATTCTTCCGTTATTTTGTTGATCTTTCTCTCTATTTCCTCGTATGGAATCGCCTTCTTTATTTTCTCTATTCCGGCCTCCAACTCCTCCCACGATTCCTGCGACTTCATCGCGATCTCCTGCCTGAAATCATTCCTTATCGATTCGATCTCATCTTTCGTGGGGAGAGCGCCGATCCGCTGTTCGACTTCGCGTTTCATCTTCTCGCGAACCTCATCCACCGCTTCCTTCAATTCGCGTTTTATCTGTTCCGGTTCGATATCAGGTATCTTTCCCTCGACCGCTTCCATGCTTTTCGAAATATCCTTCAGCGCCTTTGTAATTCTTTCCTCCAACTCCTTCTTGATCGACGCTGTTTCGCCTGTTAAATTCCCGACGGATTCCTTCAATTCATTATTGATATCCCGAATCAGCGACGAATACTCGTTCCTGACGGATGACAAAGACTCGTCGAGACTGCTTCTCGATTCCTCCGCTTTTGCAATCGCTTCTGAAAGCATCGCATCCGCCGCCGCCTTTATTTCCTTCCTCATCACGTCGATCTCGGCGGCGACGTCGGAGCGCGGTGCGAACGCGAGCTTCACTTCATCGATGGATTCCCGCGCGGCGGCCTCCATGGCTTCCAACTTCCGCGTCAGTTCAAGCTTTTCTTCTTTCAATCTTTCGTTAAAGTCTCCGATGGCAGCCTCAGCCGCCCTCGTGACTTCCAATCTCCTATTGTTGGCCTCTTCCACAATATCTTCGGTTGTCCGTGCGATCTGTGATTCCAGATCCGATTTTGTGGTCTCGGTGCGTTCGGACACATATTCTTTCATATTCAGGATATCTGAATCGAACCTCGACGCTAATTCTTTATAGATCGCTCCTATTTGATCGGTCAGGTTTCCCGTCGTTTTTGCTGCTAATTCATCGTTCTCCGTTTTCAGCGCGTTCATTTCATTCCGAAGGACCGAATCGAGATTCCTGACATCATCAGCGATCTTCGCTTCCAATTCCGCGCTTCCGCTTTCCATCTCGCCGCGCAGGGACTCCGCCGACTGGGATATCTTTTCTTCAAGTATTTTCGTCGCCGCCTCCGCCTGCTCTTTCACGGAGATCGCTTCATTCCGCAAGTCGCTGAAATCCTTGCGCAACGAAGATTCCACTGACTCCATCTTTTCGGAATACTTCTTCTCCCGCTCCGCGCTTCCGCTTTCCATCTCACCGCGAAG
>JAKLIR010000206.1 GCA_022709505.1 bacterium
GTTCCGCGGCGATGTGAAAACCGAGCCCCGGCCCGTCCGGCCGGACCCCCATCACCTTCCCCGTCGCGAAATAGCCACCCCATGCACCGAACATCGAAAGCCCCACAACCAACGAATACAGCCCGGTTATTTTTTTCAGCGTCACGTTTTTTCCTCCGCGGATCGATAGTTGAACCCGGCGCAATGTTTATATCGGCGAACTGCTTCGTTGCCGCCGCATTTTATCTGCTCTGAATCATCGCTCCCGAATCCGAATAGAAGGGTTCGGGTTGAAATCATAATAAGCCATCGCCGCGCCTCAGGTCAAATAAAAAACCGCCGCTTTGCGGGCGGCGGTTTTGGGTGTTTCGATTAGTCCTGCATCGCGCGGGATCAGAACACCACGCGGATGGATTTGATCTCGTAGTGGCCGATCGGCACGGAGAATTTTGTGGAAGCGGGGGTGGCGATGTCGCCGAGTTCGCGTTCCACGAGATTGGTTTCCGAGACTTTCTTCGGTTTCGCCGGCAGGTTGATCACGGCGGTAGTGTCCTTGCCGCTTGTTTCGACAAGTCTGATTACGAAGCCCTTGCCGTCCTCGGCTCTCTTGATGGTGGAGATCACGACATTGTCCGGGCCGGCGGAGAAGAAGCTGTGGTTTTTGCCGAGTTTGCCTTTGTGGGCGGTCGCGGGGAAAACCATCACCGGGTCGTTGTATTCGGCGCCTTTGAGCGGGCTGTCGGCGGACGTCCAATCGCCGGTGTGCGGGTAAATCGCGAGCGGGATCGAGTGGTTCCCGCGGTCGGCCAGCGGGTCCGGCCCGGTCGGCGCGCGGAGAAGACTCATGCGCAGAACGTTGTTCTTCACGTCGTAGCCGTATTTGCTGAAGCTGAGAAGCGTGACGCCGTAGTTTTTCGCTTTGTCGGTGTAGTCCACCCAGCGGTGTCCGCTCATTTCCCACTTCGCGAGTTCGCCCTGAGTTTTCGGTTTCGTCACGCGGTCGATCGCGGCGTACGGGATCTCGAACGTCGCGCGGTCGGAATCAAGATTGAGGTTGAACGCGGATTTGAGGAACACGTTCGTTTCGTGCCATTTCGCATCGACGCGCCCGAAGACCACCGGGACGCCGCGCACGAGTGAGTAATAAGTCCTGAACGCGGATTTCTCTCCGAACTTTCTCTCGGCCATTATCGTCACGCGCACCGGGCCGTTCTCGACGACGGTTACTTTTTCCGCGTCCGGCATTTCCATCAAATCCTTGGCGGGCGGTTTGATCCCGTCCGGGCCGGCCTCGAAGCGCGGGTCCCACGCGTCGGACGAAGCAAGTTCCTTATACGCCTGAAGCTGGAAGCCGTACTTTCCGGGTTCGAGTATTTCGACGTTGTTCTTCTTGTCGAGCACACCGCTGACCCACCCTGTTTTCGGATCGACGGTGACTTTGAAGAAGTCGTTTTCCAGCACATTGTTCGCGACCTTGAGCGTGCCGGCCGCCGCGGCTTTCGAGGCTTTGCCTTCGGCCACGTGATAGACGGCGTAGCCCATTGCGGGCAGATTCTTCGCGAGAAAGATCACCGATTTCCCGCCGCCTTTAGCATCGATAACCTGCGAGGGGATCTGTTTACCGGAATCGTCCGTGACGGACGCCGCCGAAACGCCATTCGAGAGCGCGACTTCGACGACATCGCCGCGTTTCCACGAAAGACCGTTGAACAGCACTACGGGTTTTCCCGCACCGGTCGTGTCCGCAAGTTTCACGATGGCGGCCATCGAGCCGTCGGTGGCGCCTTTAGCCTGCCCCGCCACCCACGCGTGATCCTTGTCGGCGTCCTTGTAAACCGGAGTGATCGAAGAGCCCGGAAGAATGTCGTGGAACTGGTTGAACAGCAGGATCTTCCACGCTTCCTCTATTTTGTCGAAAGGATATTGCGCCGCGGCGGCGATCGCCGCGATCGAGGAGAAACGTTCCGCGTTCATAAGCCTGAGTTCGTTTCGCCTGTTATTGTTCTTCGTGTTCGACTGCGTCGTGTAGGTGCCCCTGTGATATTCGAGGTAAAGCTCGTCGTCCCAAGTCGGGAACTTCAGAGTCTTGTCCGCCTCGAGCATCCTGTCGAATATCTGCTCGACGGTTGGGAACTCGATCTTGGGATAAAGCGGGGATTCGCGGAGAGCATAAGCACGTTCGGCGTAGTCGCGCGGGATTCCGCCGCCGTGGTCTCCGATGCCGAAGATCACGAAATTGCTGTCCACGCCGTGCTTGTTTTTCATGTTGGTCAGCTCTGTGACCATCTTGCTTGCTTGAACGGATTCGCCGTAAGAACCCTGCGGGAAATAGACGAGAACTCGGGAGCCGTCCGGAGATTCCCACCAGAAAAGGTTGTACGGGAATCGGGTGGTGTCGTTCCAGCTTATCTTCTGTGTGACGAAACCGCGCATGTCGCATTTCTTCAGAATCTGCGGCATGTTCCAGTTGTAGCCGAACGAGTCGGGCGTCCAGCCGATCGTGCTGACTTTCCCGAGTTTCTCTTTCGAGTATTTCCGGCCGTACATGAACTGGCGCACGTAGCTTTCGCCTGCGGGCAGGTTGCCGTCGGGTTCGACCCATTCCGCGCCGACCGGCTCCCATTTTCCCTGCTTTACCGCTTCCTGTATCTTCTTGAACAGTTCCGGGTAGTCCTTTTCCATCCAGCGGAAGCAGTGCATCTGGTTCGCCGCATAGACGAAATCCGGGAACGATTCCTGCAACCAGAATATTTTTTCCGTCGTTCCCTTCCACACGATGTTCTCGCCTTCGTCCTTCGTCCAGAGCCACGCCGGATCGATGTGCGAATAGCCGACGAGCAGCATGGAGTATTTCTTCACCACGTCCGAGATGGGTTTCAGGATGTCCACGGCTTTGCTGATTGATGCGAAAAATTCATCCGGCTTTCCATCACCGAGGGCTTTCACGTCTATCGCATCGGCGGCCTTGTTGAGGTACGGCAGCCACGCGTCCGCCTTCTGTCCCTCGAGGCCGATCAGCATGTCGAGAGAATCGAACGCGTTGATGAAGCTCTGCACTTTTATGGTTGTCTTTTCGAGCATCGTATAGTCAATGCTGATGTCGCGGATCAGGCCTGTGTCGTTCCCTTTCCGCCGTATCATCATGACGATGAAAAATTCGTCTCCGGGCTTCGCGCTCTCTGAAAGCACGATCCTTCCGGTCGAGCGGTGAAACGCCTGTTTCATTTCGCCGTTGATGTAGATCTCGGCATAATCCTCCACGTTTCCCACGAGTGAAACCTTCGTGCCTTCAACGGGAAGGTTAAGGACTTTTTCGGGTATTTTGTACTTGCAACGTATCCAGATTTCCCGCGGCCCGGCGAAGAAATATCCGGGTCCGATGCTCTTGAACTTCTTCGAGCTCGTTTTCTGGTCGAGCGCTTCTTCCTTCGAAATGGAGTCGGACATCTGCCATTTCTTGATCGGGAAGAAAATCATGTCGCGCATCTGATTCGCGACCGTCGTCAGTTTCGACGACAGGGCGTGCGCCGGCGGCGCTGCTATCATAGCGATAACAAACGCCGTTACTATCACACTAATTACCGACTTCCTCATGCCACCATCCCCCTTTTTTCAGAATCTGAACATTTTATCAGATAATCGCGCGCGCGACTATTTTAAATAAAAATCCACGCGCATTTTAAGGCGTTCTTAAAACATAATCACCGTATGGTTTTCATAATCTTCGCGATGCTTACGAGGGATATTGCGACCAACGCCGCCATCGCCGCGAGAATGACCGCCGCCGCCGCGCGCAGCTTCGCGCCCGAAGCGGTCCACATAAGGAAAAACCATTCGTCAGGCGCGTTTTCGACAAGTTTGCTTTCTTTCAATGCTTCGCTCCCGGCTGGAGCTAACTTGATGTATTCGGCCGCGTTGCGGACCGAATACGCCGCGTGCTCCGCCGCCGCTCTCATCTGAGCCCTCACCGGCAGAAACCTCGGCGCGCCCGGCCTCAGCAGTCGCCCCTCCGCCTCCGCACGGTCTATATCCACACGGACGGTGTAGTTCTCATACTGCGGAACGAATTTAGCAAACGACGCTGACAACTGTATCACTATGCTCACCGCGATCGCCGCCGCCGCAAGACCTCGCCACACTCCCCCGCGCGGCTTGTCGAAATAGTATCCGAGACCGAGGCACATCACGCCCGCCGCCGGCACGAGAAACCTCGGACCCCAGCAGTGGCCCCCGCCCCATTCATACCAATTCGCATACAACAGCACGTTCAGGATGAATATGCCCGAAACGCAGAACACTTCCGCCCGCGCGCCCCGCTTCAGCCCGGCCGCCAATCCGGGCAACGCAAGCAGTAACACCGGCGAATATACGAAAAAACTTTTGTCCGAAGATACGAGCAGCCCGTACAAGCCGGCCGCGAACGTCTCCCCGAACCTCCCCGCCTCCGCTCCGTAACCCGTCTCGAAAAAAGACCCGAAGCGCGATGCGTTGAACAGCCCGTACAATATTATCCCCGCCGCCGCGCCCGAGACGAGCGACGCTGTGGCCCTGAACCTGTCGCGCCCGGTCAGGGCGTACAACGCGAGCGGCGCGAGAGACACCGCCGCCGACAGGCGCGAAAGCGGAAGCAACATCGCCGCCGCCGCTACAACCGCCGCTGCCCGTCTGCCCCCGCCGCCGCCGCGAAACACCGCCAACCCCGCGAAACACGCAATCGTCATAAGCCCCGCGAGCGGTTCGCTGAACGTCGTCTTGGAATATGGAAACGAAATCGTGCCGAGCCCGAACAAAAGACCGGCCGCGAGCGCGCCGCGAGCCGAAATCCCCAACGCGGCGCACAGATAAAACACCGCGACCGCCGCCGCCGCGGTCACAATCGGATTGAGGAATCCCGCAATGAACGAAACAGTGAAATCGGACGAAGAACCGGCGGGAGCAAGCGCGCCGAGTTTCATCCCGATCGCCGCTGCCGGCATGAGCACGACGGGCGTGAGCGGCGCGTACTTCGCATAATAACGCCCTCCCCGACCCAGCATCGCCTTCGGCTCAGCGTCCGCCGCCAATCGCTTCCCAAAATCCGCCCCGAGCGCGAAGCCGCGGCCGCCCGCGAGCGACTCCGCCGTCTTTATCATGATGATCTCGTCGGCTGAATATGGGTGCCCGCTCGCATTTATCGCCAAGATGCCGAACAGCAACAAAAAAAGCGCCGTGGCAAGCTTCCGAGCTACTTTTTCATCTCCCGCGCTCAAGGCCTATTCCTCCCGCCGCAGCCGGAACGGATTCCGCTCCGCGCAAACAGTCTCTATCCTCAATCGGAATCATAATTCATTTTACTTTTTCACCGAGCCCGTGTCCAACCGCGGCCGGTCTCACCGCACGATGCGGATCCTTACGGTGTCCGTATATACGGCGTTCCCCTCGAACACGAATTTCACCATGGCGAGGTGCGAACCGTGCGCCGCGTCCGGAGGCGCGGTGATTTCGAATGCCACCTTCGCCACTCCGCCGGGCGCGGCCTTGAAATGCCTCTTCGCCGGCGAAATGTCGATCAGCGAATGCGGCCCGGCCGCCCCCCACGTTTCCGTCGGACTGGATAGAAACGCGGTTCCCTCGATGCTTTGATCGAACGGATTTTTCAATTCCGCTGTCAGCGTCTTTTTCTCTCCGGAGCGCATGGTTATGACCGAAGGCGAAAGCTTCCAGCCAGAACGGAAGAACGCGGATTCCGAGCCTTTAAACGCCGTGCACCACGCCGGCGACGCGTCGCCGCGCCGGGTGAATTTCACAGCGATCACGTTCCAATCTCCGAACTTCACGTATTCCTTCTCGACGCGCGGCTTGTAGGCGAGCCCCTGTTTTTCATTGCGCGCGAGATTGCCGTTGACAAACACCTGAATCTCAGCGCCGGGCGGCCGTTCGAACAGCATCTGTATGTCGTTCATACCTTCCGGTACGAAAAACGAGCGGCGATACCACGTCGTCCCCGCCCGCGTGTCGGCCGCGCTCCAAAACCTTGCGAGAGATATCCTCTTCCATTTCGAATCGTCGAAATCCGGCGCGCCGCCGTCCTTCACGTCTCCCTCGAAATATTTCCATTCGCTGAAACTCATCACATCTTCATAAGTCTTTCCGCCGAACGTCACGCGCGCGGCGATGAACTGTCCCGTCAATTTTTCCTGATCGAGCCCGTCGATCCGCAGATCGAACGTCTTTACCTCTCGCGGCTTCAGGACGTAAGAAGTATCGCCGTGAAGCTTCGCCCCGTCCGGAAGCTCGAAAAACAGTCTCCCTTCGGCGACGACGTCGGAAGTGTCGTTCATGACCGAGGCCCTCACCAT
>JAKLIR010000207.1 GCA_022709505.1 bacterium
GCTGCGGGTCCGTCGGCGAGTATGTCAGGCCCCGGGAAGCCTCATCGAGCGCAAAATCATATAACTCTTTCTTCCTGCCGGCGTTCGATTTCATTCCTGCGAGGTTATTCGCCGTGATCGCAGCCGTGACCGACATCTCCGCGTCCGACGGATTGCGCACTATCCCGTATTTCAACATGTCGAGCACGTCGTCCGTCCGCGCCTCGTCCCACGCCCTTTCAGCCCAGAAAAATGCGACATGCCCGAGCGTGGGCCCTATCAGAGAGACAGTTGACATTGCTATGAGCACTGCGACACATAAGCTTATCAGCACTCTTTCTCGCGGCTTTGCAGCCCTTGGGAGGTTTATACTATGATCCCTCGCCCGAGAGCCCGCGCCGCCCGCAAGCCCGGCGAGAATTCCGGCGTAAACCCAGCAATAAACCGATATCACCGGATCATGTAGGGGAAACTGCAATTGGGCGTACATCAGCAGCCCCGCGCCGCCCGCGGCTATTCCCACCGCCGCGGCGCCCGCCGCGCCGCCCCGCTTTATCGCCTTCAATCCCTCGAACGCAAGCGCGGCTATCAGTGCGAAAAAGAGAAGCAACCCGACCAGTCCCGTCTCCGCGGCTATATCCAGAAATTCATTGTGAGCCCTATCCGCGAAATTCGTCTCCGGCGCCCATTCCGGGGAACTCAGGAATTTTTTCTGATATATCGGGTGGTGTATGTAATAGTTGCCGAGTCCGACCCCTTTAACGGGATTCGCTTTTATGATTTCCGCCGCGGTTTTCCATATAAGAAGCCTTTCCCGCATGCTGGCGTCCCGCGTGTCGGCGATGCTTCCGATCCGCTCCCCGACCCCGAACCTCGTCGGATTCGTCGCCGTGTGCTGCCTCGAAAAGAAGAACACGAACAGAATGAGCAGCGCGGCGGACGCCGCCGCCGCCGTCCGCAATCCGTTCATACGGATTTTCGACGCTCCGAGCAGCATAAACATAATCAGGATCGATACGGCGCAACAGCCCCACGCGCCCCTTGTGAACGTGGTTACGAGAAGAAATTCAAGCGCGGCGAGCGAGATGAAAACCGCCGCGCGCGGCGTTCGACGCTTCAATGCCGCGAACAGCATCCATGCCGGCGGGATCAGCAACACGACATACCCCGCGAGGTAAACGGGGTTGCCGAACGATGACGAAATCCGCCCGTCGAAATTATGCGTCCAGACTCCGGGCAGCGCGCATTTCACTCCGAACAGATTCATGAGCTTCGGCATGACCAGCAGACGATCCCACGGGAAAAAGCTCCC
Source organism: bacterium (assembly GCA_022709505.1). Classification (GTDB taxonomy): domain Bacteria; phylum UBP15; class UBA6099; order UBA6099; family UBA6099; genus JAKLIR01. Next base: position 1,292 of record JAKLIR010000207.1, read on the forward strand.
CCGCGTCAAATCCGGAATACCTATGACCGCGATGAAGAAGACCGGTGCGAGAGACGCGGCGAGCAGCCCGACCGCCTTCCGCGCATCGCGCGAATATCCCGCCGCTATATAGAAAACAATCATGCCGCAGGCGAAGTTGACTATCTGCTCCGTTACGGCGGTCTTATTGATCGCATAGAAAAATGAAGCCGCGAACCACGCGAGCAAAGCCGCGAGGAACGGGTCCGCCGCCGTTTTTGGAAGCCGTATCCGCCCTGAAAAAAAGCACGCGGCGAGCCACAAAAGCACCCCGCATGTTGCGTACATCCTGAAAAAGAATGTTTTTATCGGATAAAAAGGATCGAGCGCGCTGCCGAGGAAAACTGTCGCGATCAAGAACAGCGCCGCGGGTAGCAGCGCTCCGGCGTACCAGCCCCCGACTCCGGGAAGAGGCGCGCCGGCGTCCGACGCCGCGATGTCTGAAACATCCGGCGCGAGAGCTTCCGCATCCCCGCTTCCGGCCGAATACATCTCAACACGGATTCGCCGATGGAACTGACGAATCCTCGCCATGTTCACGGATCGTCCGATGTATGCTGGAAAATACATTAATATTCAGCGTTTCGAATTCGGAGAGAGTTTTCCCGTCGGGTCCATCCTCTGAAGATCATCGATGTTGAAATCAGTTACGGGAGGCGGGAGTTTACCGGGGACGGGGGAGAACTCGACGTCCGAGGCGTTTCCGCGGAGCAGCCCCGCCGGCGACGGTTGCGCTTGATTCATGTTTGATATGTTAGAGCCGCGCACGTCGAACAACCCGTGCGTATCCTGCTTTATCCTCAGGATGACCTTGTCGCCTTCCGCGCTTTTCATTTCCACTTTGTCGGAGGTGATCGAGCGGATGGTGAATCCGAGTATGGAATCACCGACTCTCGCGAGTTCTCCGTTTATTACGGCGAGCACCGAATTCCCTTTTATCGAGATCGCTGTCAGGGAAAAACTCGGAGGGTTCTCGAGCACTGACGGCAACAGAGGTCTGACGAGTTTGGGCGGCGCCGGGAAGAAATCCTCGACGATCGCGGGCTTTGCCGGGGGCGGATAAAGAGGCGCGAAGGGATCGGGCCGCCCGTATCTGTCTTCGAGCAGGGAGAAATCGTTAGAGGACACGGAGGCCGTCATGGGAACGGGAGCGAAACTGCCGTCCGCCGGAGGTGGCGCATTGTTATTTAAAGCGGCCGCGGCTTCGATCTCCTCGGGCGTGAGTTGAGGTTGAGGTTGAACCTGAACGGGCTGAGGCGCGGGAATGTCCTGAGCGGGCGCTTCGGCCGGCGAAGAAGGTTCCCGCACGCCGGCGGCCGCGGCTGGAGCGTTTACCGTTGGCGCGGGCGCTTTTCTCGCGGGCTTCACGAAGAAGTACGAAAGAACCACAGCGGCGAACAGCGCCAGAATTATGATTTTCCCCAGTCGGGTCATAGCTCCCTCAGGGCTCCTCCACGAAATAGATGTCCATTTTCACGAGAACCGTGAGATTTCCCGTGTAGATCTCCGAAATGAATTTTGTGTCTTCGATCCGCAACATTCTTCTCATCGACCTCAACTGGAACAGGAAGTTGGAGGCCGTTGCGTAATCAGCGTTGAAGGTGATGATTACCGGAAGTCTCATCAGGTCATAAACGTCGCCGCGTTGCCCGAGCGACAGGTGGGCGCTCTCCGACGGTTTTTCCTGAAGGCTGTAATGCGTGCCGCCGACCTGTTCGTTGAGTTCGCGAAGCATGTTCAGAAACTCTGTCATCTGCGAAGAAAATATAACCTCGTTCCCGTTCAGTTTGAGAGCTTGAATTTGTTCGGCGTCGAGATTCGATTCGCTGTTTCCGAGTTGCTTCAGTTTTATGAGTTGCGAATTCATGGTCGCGGACGTTTCGTTTGCGCGCTTCAGGTCCGCCTTGGCTACTTCGTTCGCCTTGAGCTGCGGAGAGAGAAGGTAAAAATATTCAATGAGCGCGATGACTATGACCGCCGCGACGGTGATCATCGCGCGCTGCGGCTGTGTGAGACTGAAATATTTTTCTCTCAGTTCGTTCATTGAACGCCCTTATATTTACAGCGAATGTCGAAGCCTATCATCGAGCGGTCGAAGGCCGTGACCGCTTTTCGCGGGCCGAGTTCGATATCAGTGAAAACGGCCGAATTTTTCAGAGACGAAATGAAATAGAAAATGGATGGATTCGCCTCCGCCACCCCGATGAACTCTATGACGTCCGGCTGGTGGAAACGCAACTCCGTGAGTTGAACCGTCTTGGGAATTACCTTTTTTATCTCCTCGAGGACGGGAGAGAGGTCCGGTGTCACCTGAAAATCAGCGGGCGCCGGATTGAGTTTCAGATTTTCGAGCTTGCGTTTTTTGTATTCCGCCACTTCTCGCGTGATATTCTGTTGCTGAAGGGATATTTTGCGGGTTTCGGCCTTAAGTTTGTCCGTCCGGTTGTTTACGAAGAACATTGCGCCGGCGAAGATGATCGACACCACAAGCGCGGCGCGAACAATGGCCGAGACATGTTTGCGGATTAATTTGACCTCAGCGATCTCGGCGGGAAGCAGGTCCACTTGAAAAGGCAGGAGTTCGAGCTCTTGTCCCCTTAGAGCGAGACCGACGGACGTGAGAAAATTGGAGTCCACCTGATCCATCAACCCGGCGGGGAACGAGTCCAAATCAACCCTGATGTTGGCGAACGGGCCGTGAACCTCGGAGGGCATTTCGGACACGGATTCCATCACGGCGTCGAAAACTTCATCGCCCCTCGGAGCGCCGGCGGACATTACGAGCTTATGCACCGTGTCCCCCCGGCTGTATTCCGTCTGATAATAATCGAGAGCCATCAGAAGCTCGCCGACCAGCTTGTCCTTGAAACCGTTGCCGAGCCCCTGCATCGCCCTTTCATCAAGGAATATGTTCCGTGAAAAACGCAGGTCGTTCCCGTTGAATATGTTCATCGCAACGCCGTTATAGTCAAACGTCAGCGACATCATGTTTCTGCTGAAACTGTTCGGAATGCTGTTACGCATTTCCCTGAGAATGCAGAAAGTGCTGAGGTCGATCGACGTCAGTTCGAGCCCGGCCTCGCGGAAAGCCTCGAAATAGGAACGACACAGGCTTTTCTGGGCGACGACAAGCATTACATTTATCTTGCGCCGGTCATTTTCGTCGTATTCTTCTATCGGGTGGTAATAGACTACTTTGTCTTCGTTGCTGAAAAGAACGTATCTGTTGACTTCGGCCTCTATCAGTTTGCGTAATCGATCCTGAGGCATGGTGGGAAAAGTTATTATACGGCTTACCACGCCCTTGCCCCGAATGGCGGTCGCCACTTTGGTCGTTTCAAAATTTCTTTCCCTGAAAAGTTCTTTCAGAGCGCGACCGACGAGCCTCGGATTGATTATTCTTCCGTCTTCCAGCGAATCGGGCGGCGTGGAGACGATACCGATGTTGCGCAGATGATATTCTCCGCCCACTCTTTCGATCTGGGTCGCTCTGATATAGTCAGGGGCTATATCAACACCGACAATCGGTTCGTATTCTATGAGTTTCTCCAACTGCCAACTCCGCGCCAAGGCCATAAACAGGCATTTATGATGCAAAGCAAAAAACAGGCCAATACCAAATTCAGGTCTGTTCGGCCATTTTTTAAATATAATTACACTTATAATAATGTCAATTAAAACAACATTTCTTTGAACTTCATAATTTTCGTACAATTTTGTATTTACGAAAAACAGATCCGCGGCGCCTTTACAATATGACCTTTGGTGATTATAATTCAGTTGAATTATTATATTTGGAGGTAAATAGAACACCTTAGGCTGAAAAGCCAACTACTATTAATAGACGATCGGCGGCCGGCAAGGATGCCGGTTTCAATTACAAGGAGGAGCAGTATGGCGATCGTCAACACCAACTTCAACTACTTTTTCGGACTCAAGCAACTACTGAACGTAAGCGGTCAATTATCGAGTTCGATAGAAAAACTGACCACGGGTTACAAGGTCAACACCGCGGCGCAAAACCCTTCCGGGAAAGCGATCGCGGCGATGTATTCGGCGCAGATCGGCGGGACGCGCATGGCTTCACTGAATGCGCAGGACGCCTCTTCTCTCGTTCAATCCGCTTATTCATCACTCGACAAAATCCACGAAGTTCTTTTGCGCATGAGAGAACTATCCTTGCGCGCCATGAACGACGCCGCGCTCACGAACGCCGACCGGCAAACGCTCAACTCGGAATTCGTTTCACTCAGAAACGAAATTACTTATATAGCAAGCCGAACGATGTTCAACAATAAATACATGTTGAGCGGCGATTTCGCGGGCGGCAAGAATGCGTACATTTCTCCTTACGCCGGCGCCTCGAAGATGACAATCGTCATCCCGACCATGACAGCAAATAAAATCGCCGGCGGAAACGCCTATCTCATGAGCGCAAACGCAACACTGAGTTCCATGGGCAAGGCTTCCTTCGCGCTCGCGCAGGTGGATGTCTCTATCGAATATCTTAGTTCGGTGCAACTCTCCCTCGGCGTGCAGTCGCAGCGGATCAACTATGCGATAAACGATCTTTCGGCAATGGAAGTCAATATGTCGGCGGCCAAATCGAACATAACGGATGCAGACATGGCGTCTGAAGTGGCCATGTTCGCCAAACTGCAAATACTTTCCCAAATGGGTGCGTCCGTCCTTGCCCACGGCAACGATCTTCAGGCGCGGATCGTCGGACTTCTCGATTACTTTACTCCCTCCTGACAGCAATGAAATCTTGAATCCTATTCAGATTTCCACTCGCTCCACGAGTGCTTACGCGCGTTAATCAGTTTTCTAATGATTCCAACTTTTCAACTCCGATTCTATTTATTTCTCATTATCCCGAACCCTTCTTTTGGATTCCGGAGCAATGATTCAGAGCGGATGAAATGCAAGGCGGAAGGAGCATCTTGCCGGTGAGCGTACCGGGTGCACATGAACGAAAAAATGCGACGACAACGAAGCA
>JAKLIR010000208.1 GCA_022709505.1 bacterium
TTTATCGACCTGCTTTGACCACCTTAATCTCGATCACTCGCGTTCCCGCCCCGAACAAGGGAATGCGGCTTTTCACAGTGCGGCTTGTCCGCGATGCCGCCGGGGCGGCCGCCCTGCTCATTTCCCAGCGGGTTGTTCGGCTTTCTCCGCGGCGGGTTCGGTTTGTTCGATCGGTTTGCGTTCCTTGAAAGCTATTATCTCAATCTTGTCGGTGGGTTCGGAGAGCCATTTTTTCGCGGCGGCCGTGATCTGCTCCGGCGTGACGGCGAGCATTTTATCGTGCATGTCGAACTCCCAGCCGAGAGGTTTCGGGCCGTATTCGACTGTTTCGAGCACGCCGGACCAGAAGGTGTTCTCTTTCAAATATTCCTCCCAGTCCTTGCGAAGCACAAGCCGTTCGGAGCTGAGTTCTTTTTCGGTCGGGCCTTCGGCGATGAATTTCGCGTTCACTTCGCGTTCGGCCTTGATGAGTTCTTCGACGCGGTCGGGGTCGGTGGCGAAGCCGGAAGAGATGAAGTCCGAGCCTTTGATCCACATGTTCGAGAAGGAATAGATGTAGGCGTAGTAGGTGCCGCCGAGGGCTTCGCGGATTTTGTCTTTGAGGCGGATGGAGAGGATGCGGAGCGCCATTTTAAGGGCGGGAGCTTCCTCGGCGTCCCAGCGCGGGCCGGGGCGGTACATTTCTACGCGGGTTTTGTTTTCGACGCCTCTATAGACCTCGCGGCGGGTGTACCCGGTGGGGAACGTGCATGTGGAGAGGAGTTCCGGTATTTTGGGCGTGTCGCCGCTCGGCAGGTTGCCGAGATAGCGGGCGGCAAACTCGATCGTTTTGTCTATATCGATGTTGCCGACGATGACGAACTGCAAGGAGGCCGGATGGAAGACCTGCTTCCACCAGTCGGCGAGCTGTTGGGAAGTGAAGCGGTCGTAGTAATTCTCGTCGTCGATGAAGATGGATGAAGGGCGGCCCGGGCAAATGATTTCGGACTCAGCGCGGTCGAACGCGTAGTCCTGATCTATCTTGTTGTTTCTGAGTTCGGTCTTCTTGCCGTCCTTGATCATCGCGAGCGCTTCGTCGCGGAAACCGGGCTGGGTCATATAGTCGTACATCCACTGGAAAGCCTCTTCGAGGTCGCGTTTGATGCTCCACCCGCTGAAGCTCATTCCCGGTGTGATGCTGAAGCCTTTCCCTTTTTGAAGCCGTTCGATCTCGGTGTTCCGGAACTCTTTCGTGCCGCCCGCGCCCCACAAATTCTGCATGAAGCCTGTTTCCCCGAACGTGCGCCACGTTTCGTCCCAGCTTCCCCTGTACGGGTTGTATGATTCTATGAGGATTTCGTCTTCTTGAAAATCCGTCTTTTTCAGGTAGAGAGTGAGTCCATTTTCGAATTTCACGCGCGTTGCGCCGACGCGCGGCAGGTCGTTGCGCTCGACGATCTTCGCCGGTTTGAGTTTGGCATAGTCATCGCCCTTGGCGAGTTCGGTGCGAGTGTAAGGTTTGATGTCCTCGGCTACAACTTCGTTGTACCAGTCGAGCGCGTCGTTCTTCTTGTACATTTTTTTCTGCCAATCCGGCAGAGTGAGGCCGACGGACATATTGACGGGCGCGAACATTTCGGCCGCGGTTTTTTTCACGTCGTCCGGTTTGATCGCCGGGGCTATGTCTCTTATTAGCTTGTAGTCGTCCTCGATGGAAAGAGTCGGTGTGTCGTTTATGAAAGCGGCGACATATCTGCTTGCGAACGAATCCGAGAATGTTTTGTCTTTTTCCTTCACTTCCCTGCGGGCGCGCTCGACATCGTCGAGGAGTTCCTCCTTGATTTCGGTGTCGAGGAAACCGAAGCGGCGGGCGCGCTCGATCTCGCGGATCACGGCTTGCATGGCGCGTTTTTCCTGTTTCATTTTAAGTGTTGCGGCGAAACCGTAGCGAAGATCGATCCAAGACGCGAGGAAATATGACCAGACCCCGGCGTCGAGGAACGGCGGATCGTTCGTCTCCTTCAATTCGCTCAGGCGCCTGTTGATTAATCTGTACACGAGCGATTCGAGGGTGTCGCGCCTCGTGTCGGACTCGACGCGAGTCGGCTTCCGTCTGCTCGACATGGCGATCGCGCCGCCGCCGACGGGCATCTCGCGGTCCGCGATTATCCCCGTGTAAACATCCTTGTGATCCGGCAGCGGATACTCCGGGAACTCAGGTTTTCCCTGCGCTACGGGGATGGGCTCGATGATTTCCTTCACGAGTTTTTGCATTTGCGCGACCGGCATGTCGCCTACGATGATGAGCGCCATGCGATCGGGCCGGTACCAGCGTTTGTAGAATTTCAGGAAGTCGTCGCGCGAGATTTTCTTCACCGTTTCCTGAGAGCCGACGATGGTCAGGCGGGGAGAATCCCAGCGGGTGCCGGGGGCGGCGATCTTTGCGAGCTCGCGGGACACTCGCATGTACAGACCCTGATTCAGGCGCAGTTCTTCGAGTATGACGCCGCGTTCGAGATCGATCTCATCGGGCTGAAACAACATGCCGTTCGCATAGTCGGACATGGCGGTCAGGCCCTTGCGGACGACTTCGAGGTCGTCGCACGGGAGCGTGAGCATGTAAACCGTCCGGTCGTGGGAAGTGTAAGCGTTGTTGTCTCCGCCGTACGACACACCCACGGACTCGAAATACTTCTCGAGTTCGCCCGCTTTGAAATGCTTCGTGCCGTTGAACGCCATGTGTTCGAGAAAATGCGCGATCCCTTCCGTGCCGTCCTCTTCGTAGAGAGAGCCGGCTTTCACGACGAGGCGAAGTTCCACCCTCTTTTCGGGCCGGTGGTTCTCCCGAAGGAATATACGCATGCCGTTGCCGAGCGTCTCGCGCTTTATCGCCGGGTCCCATTTGAGACTGCGGTCCGGCTTGTAATCCGCCCTCGCCGCCCCGCAGGAAGCGACGAACAATAGGATGAAAATGCCGATGAGATATTTTCTGTTCATTTTCACGGTATCCTTTCGAGAGAATGTTGAATGCGGTTTGAATCCTGACTCGTCAATGGCACGCCGGACTCGGATTAAAAGACAAGGTGCGATTATGCATCAAGAGTTGCTGATTAATTATTTCACATTTTCAGAATTTTGTCTGCCCCCGGCGGCCCAAGGAGAAACTTTTGAAAAAGTTTCTCCTTGGGAATCCTCTTCAAAACTTTTCACCGTCGCAATTCCGTCCGAAAACCGGAATTGCTTTCACTAAAAATTAGAGAAATGGCCCGCGGCCGGGTGCGGAGACCCGGCCGCCGCCTATGCCCACCCCACCCCGAAATGCCACCCTTGACATCCGTGCCCCCGTGGATTCCGGGTCTCAGACCGGAATGACGAACGCTATGGTGATATATCGAAATGACACGTTCTTGGAATGACGGAGATTGTGAGGTAATAAATTGAACAAGCAATGCCGCGTGGTTTGCGCGGCATTGCGAGAGCAAAAAGTTTTACGGGGGATTCTCAAGGGGGCGCTTTTTCAAAAGCGCCCCCTTGAGCGGCCGGAAGCAGGCTTCCCGCCGGGCCGAGATACGGTTATGCAACTGAAATGTATTCCCATGGAGTTCGAAGAGTCGGGATGTACTCAGAGGCCGATGACGGACGTCGGTTCGGGATAGTACCTTTTCCGGCCGTCGCCGAGCTGGCTGTCGTAGTTGTCGCCCCAACATTGCATCGTACCGTTCGACAGAACGGCGCAGGCATGGCGGGCGCCGCAGGAGATCGCTATCGCATCCTCGATGTTGTTAACTTTCACAGGCGTTGTGGAGTCGGTTATGTTCCCGTTGCCGAGCTGCCCGTACTGGTTTCTTCCCCAGCATTTGACCGTGCCGTCGTTAATCAGAGCGCAAGAGAATTCGTAGCCGGAGGAGATCGAGACGGCGCCGCTCACGCCGCTCATGGCGGTTGGAGTATCGAGCGAAGTCCCGTCCTCATAATAGAAAGCCCCCCAGCATTTGACCGTGCCGTCGCTTATCAGGGCGCAAGTATGCATGTCGCCGGCGGACATCATCGTCACGTCGGTCAAGCCGGTCACGGTCACTGCAATAGGCGAATTTGTTTTGGTTCCGTCGCCGAGTTCGCCGTTCCAGTTGTTGCCCCAACATCTCGCCGTGCCGTCGTTTATCACGGCGCAAGTATGCACGTCGCCGGCGACAACCGAGACCGCGATCGAGTCGGTCAGGCCTCTCACCGTCACCGGGAACATCGAGTCCGTCGTCGTCCCGTTCCCGAGTTCGCCCTTTAAGTTGTAACCCCAGCATTTAACAGTTCCGTCGGGCGGAACCGCGCAGGAGTGGAAACCTCCGGCTGCGATGGAAATCGCGCCGGTCAACCCGCTCACCGGAACAGGGCCGGGAGAGTCCGTCGTCGTCCCGTTACCGAGTTCGCCGTTGTGATTGCCGCCCCAGCACTTCACCGAACCGTCGGTCAATATGGTACAGACGTGGCTGAATCCGGCCGACATCAACGCCGCGCCGCTAAGTCCGGCCACATCCACGGGCGCCGGATTTATTTCAATTTCGGACCCGTTTCCGATCTGGCCGTAAACGCCGTAGCCCCAGCATTTGACAGCGCCCGTGGCAAGTAAAGCGCACGTGCTTGCATTTCCGGCCGAAACGTCCTTGACGCCGTTCAAGTCTAAAACTTCCCGCTGTTCAACGGAGTACGTGATGATCCCATTCCCGAGCTGGCCGTATGAATTGTGTCCCCAACATTTCACGGTTTTGTCGGCGGTGAGAACACAGGAATGGAAACTTCCCGCGGACATCGACACCGCATTGCTAACTCCGCTCACAGGGACGGGCGTCGTGGAGTCCGTCGTACTCCCGTTTCCGAGCCGGCCGTAATAGTTGAAGCCCCAGCATTTCACAGCGCCGTCCAAGAGAACGGCGCAACTGAAGTAGTCGCCCGAGGAGATGGAAACGGCGCTGCTCAACCCGCTCACGGAGACGGGTGCGTATGCGGACGAATATAAGCCGTTTCCGAGTTGGCCGGCTGAGCCTTGCCCCCAGCACTTTACCGTGCCGTCGTTTATCAAGGCGCATGTGTGTAAGTCGCCCGACGCGATATCCGTTGCGCTTCTCAGCGTGGAGACCGCCGCCGGTACGAGCGAATCTTCAGTCCCTTCGTTCCCGAGTTGGCCGTATTCATTGAAGCCCCAGCATTTCGCGCCCCCGCCGCTCGTGAGAGCGCAGGTGTGCGCCGTCCCGGCGGCGATCGCCGTCGCGCCCACCAAATTGAGCACAGTTACCGGCGAGCCCGAGTTCGTCGTCATCCCATTCCCGAGCTGCCCTCTGGAATTGCTCCCCCAACACTTCACCGTTCCGTCGCTCAACAATGCGCAGGTATGCGCGTCGCCGGCGGTGATTCTGACCGCGCTGCCGATCCCGGACACCATAACGGGAGTAGTCGAATCGGTCATGCTTCCGTTTCCCAACTGGCCTTCCGCGCCGTAGCCCCAGCACTTCACCGTTCCATTGGACAACAGTGCGCAGGCGTGCGCGCCGCCGAGCGCGAGGGATGCGGCGCCGCTGATCCCGCTCACATCCTTGGGGGTGATCGAATCTTCCGTGCTCCCCTCCCTCAACAGGGTCGGGTAGCCCCAGCATTTCACCTTGCCGTCCGTATAAAGCGCGCATGATTGGTTCCCGCCGGTCTCGATCTGTTTCAACGACACGGGCGTCGGCTCGGTTTTTTTGGTGCTCGCGGGAGTGCTTCCTCCGCATCCGGCCGCGCACACGGCGCCGGCGATTAAAAGAATCATCAATATGTACGGGGAGAAGTTTTTGTTTTTCACTTTGTTTCCCTATGTCCCGGATGTATTTGCTTGATGTTGTTCGGCAATCCCGGCTTGGACATTATCCCCCGGCGACGAGAGATCGATGGGGAGGACAACCCTGAAACCGTCATGATTGCGCTCTGATTATAACATACAAGCCATTTAGTGAATACGTCATCCCGGCGCATCTTTTTCGTCATTCCGGTCTGAGAACCGGAATCCACGGGTGACAGGATGTCAGGGGTGGCAAGTAGGGCGGAGTGGGCGAGGTCTTACAGAGACGAAAGAAGGCCGCGGGAGCGGCCTTGCCATGCGTTACGGCGCGGAGCACCGTAACGAGGAAAATACGCAAAGGATCAAAGAGCAAGCGGGATGCCCGCGCCCCCAGTTAAAAGCGCTGTTTCATGGAGCAGCGTAAAGCCATCCGAACTATTCAGTTTGCACGGATTCGCTATAAAATTGGATTAATTCAAACCTTTTGTTTTGAAATCATCAAATAAGTGGTAA
>JAKLIR010000209.1 GCA_022709505.1 bacterium
TGCGCGAGCGTCTGGTTCGTGAAGCTGTTGGACATGACGAAGCTGGGGTGGCCGGTAGCGCAACCGAGGTTCACGAGGCGGCCGTCTGCGAGGACGTAAACGGTGTGTCCGTCCGGGTATGTGTAGGCGTCAACCTGCGGCTTGATGTTGGTGTGCTTTATTCCCGGCCAAGCTTTGACGAGGTCGATCTGGATTTCGTTGTCGAAATGGCCGATGTTGCAGACGATGGCCTGATCCTTCATTTTGGAAATGTGTTCGGCGGTGATCACGTCGCAGTTGCCGGTCGTCGTGACGAATATATCGGCGAACGGGAGCGCGTCCTCGATGGTGGTGACCTTATAGCCGGCCATGCACGCCTGAAGAGCGCAGATGGGGTCGATTTCGCTGACCCACACTTGAGCTTTGAGACCTCGCAGCGCGTCGCAGCAGCCTTTGCCGACATCGCCGTAGCCGCAAACGAATGCGATTTTGCCAGCGATCATTACGTCGGTGGCGCGCTTGATTCCGTCCACGAGTGATTCGCGGCAGCCGTATATATTGTCAAATTTCGATTTAGTGACGGAGTCGTTGACATTGATCGTGGGAACGAGCAGTTCTCCTTTTTCCATCATCTGATACAGCCTGTGCACGCCGGTGGTGGTTTCCTCGGATACGCCGCGGAGCCCGGCGACGACGTTGTGGAAGAAGCCCGGGGATTCCGCGAGAGTTCTCTTGATGACGGCGTTTACGATTTTGAGCTCCTTGTTGTCGGTCGGCGCATCCACGAGTGCGGGATTATCCTCGGCGTAGTAGCCGTTGTGAATTATGAGTGTCGCATCGCCGCCGTCGTCAACGATCAGGTTCGGGCCTTTACCGTCCGGCCATGTGAGGGCTTTCATAGTGAAGTCCCAGTATTCGCTTAGAGTTTCGCCCTTGAACGCGAACACCGGAACGCCGGAAGCCGCGATGGCCGCGGCCGCGTGGTCCTGCGTGGAGAAGATGTTGCACGACGCCCAGCGCACGTCCGCTCCGAGCTCGACGAGCGTTTCAATCAGCACCGCCGTCTGGATAGTCATGTGCAGGCTGCCCATGACTCGCGCTCCTTTGAGCGGCTTGCTCGGCCCGTATTTTTCGCGGGTCGCCATGAGCCCGGGCATCTCGTGTTCGGCGATTGCGATTTCCTTTCGCCCGAAATCGGCCAAGGATATATCCTTTACGAAATAGTCCTGTTTTTTGTTTTTATCAGCTGCCATTTTTTTCTCCTCTGATCTGATCGTCTGAAAATCCGCCCGCATTACCGCGCCGGATGGCTTCAGGAACCAATAAACTTACCCGCGGGCGAATTTTGTACCACAACAGGATAAACGATGAGCGGCTTACAATCAATAACGCTATGGTTTAATGGGTTAAACCAACTGTTGTGGAGAAAAATGGATTCGGATTTATTTCGGGACGAAAATCGTGGTCTTGAGATTGCCGGGCAGGGAGAGTTCGCCTTTCATTACGAATCGGCGGGCCTGATCCGCGCCTTCGATCACGCTGCTTGTCACGCCTATGCTTTCCGGGCAATTCGCGGACACCCACTGCATCGCGAGGAAAGCGGTATTGACGGTTTCGCCGAGAATGTCGCGCAAGGTGTAGTCGGGGTGCCCGATCACGCCGAGGAAAATATCGCCGGTGTTCAGCGCGACGACGAGCCCCGGAGCGATGTCACCTGATTTCGCGGCCAGAGCGGCGGAGCAGGCGCGTGCTCGATGGTTCGTCCCGGTGAAGAAGCAAAGAAATCCATCGCCGACATATTTCACGGGTACTCCGTCGAAACGCTTCACTGTTTCGGTGAGTGCAAAAAAAACAGTGTTGATCCACTGTGCAAGCTCTCTCGGATGCATCGAGGAAGCTTTTGCCGCGTAACCGTTGATGGATGTGCACAGGACGGTTGCGGGGAAAGTGTCGCTGTCGGGAGTTGTTGCGCCGAGCAGCCACTCGATACTCACTCCGAGTAGCCGGGCGAGCTCGGGCAGAGAGGCTATATCCGGCGCGTTCTCGCCGCGTTCCCACTTGGAAACGGCCTGCACGCTGATCTGAAGCGCGCCGGCTATGTCAGACTGCCTCAGTCGCAAACCTTCCCGGCGCTCCCTGATCCTCGCGCCGAATGCTTTCATGTCCATGCTACACGCTCCGTCCGCCCTCGCATTCATACGCCTTGCGTGCCGGGGGCGCTCACTCTTACGAACTAATGATACGCCGATTGGAAAATACGATCAATCCGACCTAATGCGAAACGGTTATGTCGAATAATGACGGCAAATTCAATCGGCGGGCAAACCGCGGGAACGATATCGCTTGTAATCAATGCCGTACTTATCAATTTTATATTGAATTATACGCTTGGTGGTCCCAAGCCGCCGCGCGGCCTCCGATTGGTTTCCACCCGAATATTTCAATGCGTCTTCGATGAGGTCTCTTTCATACGCCGAGACGAGTTCGTCGAGAGTGCTGTATTCCGTTTCCTTAATGCCGCGCTCTTTCATTTGAAGAGACGGTGGAAGATTGAAAACGTGTACGACGCCATCAGTGCTTGTGAGCACGGCGCGCTCGATACAGTTTTCAAGCTCGCGCACATTGCCGGGCCAGTGATAAGCCATCAGAGCATCGATCGCAGGCGAGTTTATTCGTAAGACTTTGTTTTTGAGCTCTGATGAATATTTTTGAACGAAGTAATCCGCGAGCAAGAGAATGTCGGCGCCTCTGTCGCGAAGAGGCGGAAGATGTATGGGGAACACGTTCAACCTGTAAAACAGGTCCGATCTGAACTCGCCTTTTTCAACAGCTTTTTCGAGGTCGCGGTTCGTCGCTGCTATCACTCGAACGTTCACCTTGATCGTGACCCCGCCGCCGACGCGGTCGAATTCTTTCTCTTGTAGAATGCGGAGAAGTTTCGCCTGCGCCGCGAGTGATAAGTCAGCAATTTCATCGAGAAATATCGTTCCTCCATGCGCCTGCTCGAAACGGCCCACGCGCCTTTCGAACGCGCCCGTGAATGATCCTTTCTCGTGACCGAACAGTTCACTTTCGAGCAAATTTTCGGGAAGCGCCGCGCAGTTAACTCTTATGAAAGGGCCGCCCGACCTCGGACTTGAGTTATGAATGGCTGCCGCGACAAGCTCCTTGCCGACGCCCGTTTCACCGGTTATCAGCACCGTGGTGTTGCTATCGGTAACTTGGCCGATTAAGACGTAAACTTCCTTCATCACCCGTGAATTCCCTATGATTTCCCGTGGATGTATGATTTTTTCGAGCTGTTTTTTCAAGCCCTTGTTTTCTCGTTCGAGGCGTTCGTTCTCTTCTTCGTTTTTTCTGCGGGCCGACACTCTTTGAGCGATCATGTCCGCGATCGCCGAAAGGAAATTGACTTCGTCTTCAAGAGTCCCCGTCTTACGAGCGACGGTATCGACCGAAAGAGCGCCCACGACGTCTTTCCGGTATTTAATGGGGACGCAGATGAACGCAAGGTTCATGCGATCGATGCGCCGCCGCGCTCCGGTGCGATCGAGAAAAAGCGGATTTTCATCCAATTTAGGGATAGCCATCGGCCGTCCCGTTGAGATCACTTTTCCTGTAACTCCTTCGCCGATACCGTAACGGACGCTCCTGATGTCTTTCTTCTTCATACCGGGCGCGATGTCCAGATGCACTTCGTGAAAATCCCGCATCAGGAGCGTGATCATGCCTCGTTTCATCCCCATCTCGTCCGAAAGAAGGGTCAAAATATTTTCGAGCATTTTTTCTATGTCCGACTCGGTGGCGAGCAAGCGTGCAACGCCGTACAAAGCGGATAATTCTCTGATATTTCTGTGAGCGGCATCCAACGGCGTCAACCTCATAAAAGTGTTATAAAAAACATCGAAGAAATTATAACACATAAATGTGCTAAAGGAAGCGTAATGATACAAAAATGTTTCAGATGGAACGAATGGTTCAATGTTGTATCCATGAGTCGTTTTTTTGTAAAAGTAAAAAAGCCTTACTCCAACAACCTTTTTCGATTCCCAAGAACATTCACGAGCCGTTATTTCGGATTTGGCACACGGATTGAATTGCTGAACAAGACATCAGCGCCGCAGCTTATATCAAAGCAGAATCGAGGCGCACGAAAAGGAGACGCATGAAATGAAACGAAAAAGACCGGAAGCAAAGAGTGCAAGATTCAAAACGGAAGTGACCGAGTCATTCTACTTAACGAAGAAATTCATCAAAATAATATCATTCGCGGCAATAGCGTTCTTCATATCAAAACCAGCCTCGGCGACGCCGAGCACGCAGATTTGGATACCATCAACAGATATTCAGAAAAAAGGGACGTTCCATCTCGGTATAGATAATTATTTCACGATGGGAACTGACAACACATGGTCGATGCCGACGGATGTGGGGATTGAATATGGGATAGCGAAAGGGTGGGAAGTCGGGATAGATGTTATGGGATCATCGCGAAAGCCGTTGTATTTCAATTACAAGTACGGAATACCAGAAAAGGGAGGCCGGCCGGCGATAGCGGTGGGAAGCTGTTTCGTAGGCGCCGGCCGCAAGGGGGCTTCGAGGACGGATGTGGATATGTATTACGTTCTCGCGGCTAAGACGTTACCCGGAGTGTCAACCCGGCTTTCTCTCGGCGGTTACACCGGAAACGGAAAATTGCTATTGGACTCCAACGGGGATCGAGAGCGATCCGGTTTTCTTGCCTCACTCGACAAACAATTCACGAGTAAGGTATGGGGCGCGGTGGATTATCAGAGCGGTGAGAATTTTTTGGGTGCCGTGAGCATCGGTTTTTCTTATGCGTTCGCGGATAACGTGAGTGTATTGGTCGGTTACGACATTTTCAACGAAAAGAAGGTGCAGGCGGCGCCTGAAAACACGTTCACGACACAACTGGACATAAACTTCTGAGGAGGGCGGGTATAAACAATGAGAAAAGATAGTATGAAAATCAGAATGGGGATAGTAGTAATCCTGATGATGGTCGCAACGATGGGCATAGTGGGCTTGGCGGACGGTGTTCCGAAATCCGATCCTTCGGGCGCGACGATCGGTGTTGCGGCGGATGTAATCGGAGCGACGGGGAACGCTCCGACCACTGAAGATCTCAAGTCGGCCGAGAAGACGGAACCCGTGGCGTTGAAACTCGCGGACGTAGTAGGGCATAACAGGATCGCGATCAACATGGTGTGGATGCTGATCTGCGGTTTTCTCGTGATGTTCATGCAGGCCGGGTTCGCGATGGCGGAAACGGGTTTCACCCGTGCGAAGAACGCGGGGCATACGATGGCGATGAATTTCATGATATATGTAATAGGGATGCTCGGGTTCTGGGTGCTTGGTTTTGGGCTGCAGATGGGCGGCTCCGGGGGCGCGGCGAGTTTGGGCGGCGGCGGAGCGTTGAACGGGGAATTCGTTCTTCATTTGTTCGGAAAGGAATTCGGACTTTTCGGCACGAGAGGGTTCTTTTTGTCGGGTGTGACATACGACGCCGTAATTTTCGGAATATTCCTTTTTCAAATGGTGTTCATGGATACCACGGCGACGATACCCACCGGGGCGATGGCGGAACGATGGACGTTTAAGTCGTTCGTGGTATATGGGTTCTTCATTTCGGCGATAGTGTATCCGCTGTATGCGAACTGGGTTTGGGGCGGCGGCTGGTTGTCCGCGCTGGGGCGAAACTTCGGACTCGGCCACGGTCATTTGGACTTCGCCGGATCGAGTGTAGTTCACATGACGGGAGGCGTGGCCGCTCTTGCAGGGGCTATGGTTCTCGGGCCGCGACTCGGCAAATACACGAATGGCAAGCCTAATCCGATTCCGGGTCATCATATACCGATGGCGGTCGTGGGCTGCTTTATCCTTGCTTTCGGATGGTTCGGTTTCAATGCGGGCTCTTCGCTCGCTGGGGGCGATCTCAGGATAGCGGTGATCGCGGTTAATACAATGCTCGCCGGAGCGGCGGCCTCGTTCTCCTCGTTCTTGTTCATGTGGTGGAAGTTCGGTAAACCGGATATTTCGATGTCCGCGAACGGCTTGCTCGCGGGACTTGTTGCGATCACAGCGCCGTGCGCGTTCGTGAATTCAGTGTCGGCGGTTATCATAGGTCTTGTGGCGGGAGTGCTCGTTTGCCTGAGCGTGTTCTTCATAGAACGCATAATGAAAGTGGATGATCCGGTCGGTGCGATTTCGGTTCATGGTGTGAATGGTGCGTGGGGAGTGCTTTCGCTCGGATTATTTGCGGATGGCACGTATGGCGCGGGAT
>JAKLIR010000021.1 GCA_022709505.1 bacterium
CTCGACGACGGAACGCAAGTGAAATTGCTCGGCCCTCTCGGCTGGGGCGGCGACATAGTCACGGACCGCCCGGTGCCTATGCGCACCCGACCGCCGAGCAACTACTATTGGCGAAGCAACCCGTTCACGGTTAACGGCGACGCGGGCGACCGAATGGTTTCAAGCGCGGATTTCAGAATCGCTTATTGGCTCGGCCGCTGGTCCCGCATCCCCTCTGAATAAGAGCGGTAAATGGAAAATCAGATCCACATCGCTTTTTTTGACGCTATCGATGCTCGAATCGACGGCATCGACTTCGCCTCGCTGATTCCGCCCCGGCTTGTCTCGAATGACGAACTCCCATCCGATCCCGACTCGAAGCGTGACAAATTATTTTCGCTGCTTCTGCTTAGCTTCTGCCTGAAACGCTCGGGCCGCGACCCCGGGATCATGGCCGACTTCCGCCGCGACGAGCACGGACGCCCCTCGTTCGGACGCCCGCCGGATTTCAACATCTCCCACTCGCGCGGAGGCGTGATATGCGCCGTCGCCGCCGTCGGCGGTATCGGCATCGACATCGAAAAAGTCCGCGCCTTCGACATCAGCCGCCTCATGCGGAAACTCCCCGGCGAACTCGCTCGCGACATCGAGGAAAGTGAAGATAAAGCAAACTCGTTTTTGAGGATATGGACTAAGCTCGAAGCGGTCGCGAAAGCCGGCGGGGCGGGCATTATAAGGGACTACTCTAAGATCACCCTACGCGGCGACACGGCCGTTCTCGAAAATAAGAAGTGGGAACTTCGCGAGATAGATCTCGGCGCCGGATATCTCTGCCATGCCGCGTTTGACCGCGCATCAGATATCGTTCTACTCCGTCCCGCTCTCGATGAACTTTTAACCCGGATTCGTCAATAGTGCGTCGAATCCGGTGCAATGTTCATAGAGGCGAACTGCTTCGTTGTCGTCGCATTTCGGGTTGTAATTTTGTGCGGGAATATTCTAAGGTGCGAAGAATATGTGATTGTTATACTCTGAAAAACGTTCGCGCGTGAATTTCGCCGGCGCGCCGCTTGAAATATTTCAGCTCTTTTCAAAACTGTCGCAATGCCTGTCGGATTTCTCCACGAGCAAATCCAGAGCTATGTTGGCGTGCACGATCCGAGGAGAGAACCCGAGCGCTCGCCAGAAAACCGCGGCCTCTCTGTTCCTCGCCACGAACCCCACCGTAATCTCCCTAAGATTCCATTCCTTAAAAAACTCGCAAATCACTCTTACAAGGCGGGCGGCGATACCGTTCCGGCGAAACTCCGGCCGCACATACAGCCAGTGGATGTGTCCGAATGCGTCCGGGACTCTGTAAATATTCGCTATCATTTCAGCGAGCGCCATGCCGACCAGCGTCCCGTCCTCGGTCTCAGCGATCGCGAGAAAGTTGGTGTCTTCCTTAAGCCTTGCGATGATCTCGGGTCGAACGGCCTCACGCCCTCTCTCCGACACCCTGGACGCCGCCGGATCGCTCTCCAAAACATGCTCCATCAATTCAAGCCTCATTGCGACCAGCGCTTCAACGTCTTTTTCCTTTGCAGTCCTTATTACGATCCTCTGCATCAGAAAATCATCCTTTTCTATCTTCGTAGGTCCGCTCGAACTTCAGCTCACTATGAATATACGCCTTTTCGCGGCTGATGAAAACCTCTCTTGCCCCTTTCCGGGTGGAGAAATCGCGAAAAACGGCGATTCGCTGCGTTGCGGGCCGCGACTCACGCCTTAAGGGAACCCTTTGAGAAGGGTTCCCTTAAGAATCCTTCCTAAACTTTTCAACGTCGCAATTCCGGCTGCGCTCCGAATTGCTCCCTCATTATTTCCTCGTTCCGGTGCTCCGCGCCGGAATGCGTGGAATGACCGCTCCACGGTCATAAAATTTAAACGTGGAACGCCGAGCCTATTCTCTGCCGATTTCCTCGTCAAGCATCGCTTGTATCTTGTCTCGGAGTTCGTCCACGAGCACACGGACTTTCGCGGGGTTGTCCACATCCCCGGCATGATCGGTGTGGTAATCGATAGGGGGGTCGAACCGGATGTGGAACTGCGAGGGGAACGGAATCAGTCCGGCTATGCCGAGCCACGGAAAAATCGGCGTGAGCGGCAGATGCTTGAACCCGGCGAAGTTGACGTCGATCTTACCGAGTGTCATGGCCGCCTCCTCGGAACCTGTTACGCAGGCGGGTATGATCGGCGTGGAATACCGCAATGCGTACTCCATGAAACCGATGGTGAAATTTTCAATTTTATATTTATCGAAAATCGTGTGCACATCGCCTTCCGCCCCGGTCGGGAACACGAGAACGAGGTTCTTGTTTTCGAAGATCCGCTGAACGTTTTCATCGCAGCCGATCACCTGTCCGGTGCGCGAAAGAAGGGTGGAGCCGAAAGGAATGCTCGAGATGGTTCTATTGATGATGGTGCGGACGAAACGAGGCCGCTCCGGCTCGACCAGCGCGGACATCGCGATCATCGCCGCATCGATCGGAAGAATCGGCGCGTGGTTGGAGACTATCAGCCCCGGGCCGTCGAGAGGCAGGTTTTCAATCCCGGAAACCTGCACCCTGAAATAGTATTCATATAAGAACAGAATCGTCGCGTAAACGTTCGCCACCGTTTCGAGCTCGGCGCCGAACATATCGTACTCTCCCTCCCTTATTCCGGCGTCCGAATCGAGTACCCGGCGCCTTATGTAGTCGCGCGCCGTGCGTCCGAGAAAATCCGCTGGGTTAAGGTTCTTGTGATTCATTATGTTATTGTCTCCAATCGGCAATTATGGCGTCGCGCCTGATAGCGCCCGCGCATCGTTCAGGGGTTGTATCCGAGCTCGTTCCGCGCTCGCGCGCCGTCCACCGCGAACGGGTATTTCAGATAATCCACGTCGAACTTCAGATGTTCGGACCACAGGAAATGCCGCCCGTTCTCTATCACAAACTCCGGCACCTGAATTGATTTTTTCCCAAGGCGGCGTATCACTTTCGAAAGCGGCATGAAGATGTGGCCGGGTATGTTGTACACACCGCAAGCCGCCTGATTCTTGATCGCGAGGATGAACGCTTCAAGCACTTCGGAATCGAATATTATCTGGAACATCGGATCGAACCCGAGAGGGATCGGGACTATTTCGCCCTGCATGAAAGTTGACAGCGGGCTTCCGGTGCCGCCGGTGCGCCAGATCGGCGACATCCGCAAAATAACCACCCTCGGATTGATGGAACAACTCTGCCCGAATGTCTGGCAGATCATGTCCGCCTCCACACGATCCCGGATGAACGGATAGTCGCGGTTCCCGAGCAGCGGAAAATCCTCCCGGATCAGCGCGGGATTGTCCTTCCGCGCACCGTAAACTATCGACGAACTCGGGAATATGAACACGCCGACGCCGTATTTGAGGCAAAGTTCGAGTATGTGAAAAGTCCCGTAAACGTTCGTCATCATCATTTCATCGCTCGTGAGCCGCGGGCTCGTTTCCCGCGCGAGATGCACGACGGCGTCGATCCGGCCTTCGGTCTTGAACAAATCCTCGATTCGCTTTTTCCGTGTGTCTCCTGAAAGCAACTTATAGCTATGTCCGGTCATGGGCTCGGGCCTCGTGTCGATCCCCACCACCTCGAAATCCACTTCGGGATCGGATCGCAACCTTTGCGCCAGCAACCGCCCGAAATAGCCCGAAGCACCGGTGATTATTACTTTCATTTTTCGTGTCCCCCGTTTCAGATCGGCTTCCAATGAATATATCCGCGACAAATTCTCTTTCGTTGATTTCAGCAGGTTGTTCCAACCGAAAAATCCGATTGTTGAAAAATAAAGGATAGACTATGCGCAAGATGCGGATGCAAGATGAAAACTAAACCGGATTTTTCACCGGAAAAATCCGGAAAATCGTAAAAAGGGCGATCTACGGCGTTGCATCATCGACTCGAACTCGGTCACATACGAAGTGGTATGCTCCCTCGTTCTCGCTCGATGCGCCTTGTATCTCATCTCTTTTTCCGATTTCGCCCCACATTGGTAAAAAATGTGGGCTAAACTAATTATATCCGAAAAACATGGCATTAATCAAAAAAAGCCTGTAAAAAGAGACTGTTTCATGTAAACAATAGAGAAATAAACCTTTTTAATCTTTTTTGCCTATTATGTCAAAATATTTAATTTTGTGATTGATCTTTATTAGTTCGGATTTTATAATCACATTTGGTGATTACAGATGCTGACAAAGGTTGAGACAACAAAAGAGAATGTAATGCTACGAGACGTCAACGTTTTGAATGTAGTTGACGGCAAACTCACGGGACCGACCAATGTCCTTGCCTCCGGGGGCTTGATAAGGGAGATTGGAATCCGGTCCGAACCTCCGGGCGGATGCGACGACATCGACGCCGGCGGGTTGACGATGATCCCCGGTCTGATCAACTGCCACGCGCACATCCTGAGTCCTTTTTTATCCGAACAGCCGCCGATCATGGGCCCGTGGGTGCTGCGCCAGATGCGCCGCAACCTCACTTCGGCGCTCGCGGGCGGAGAAGTATGCGTGCGCGACATGCTGTCGCCGCTCAAAATTATGAATTCGGTTCGCAAGAAGGTGAACTCGGGTAAACTCGTGGGGCCCGAGATCCTCGCCGCCGGTGCTGTGCTTAGCTGTAAAAACGGCTACCCGGAATTCATCAACCCGGTGCCGTTCCCGCTATCAGCGATGATAGGGCAGCCCAAGCTGCATTTGCACACGCCGGAAAAAGCGGAAGCGATGGTCCGCTACCTTAAATCCTGCGGCGCGGATGTGGCGAAGGTAGGCTACACGAGCTATCAGCGCAGCTACACCGACCAGCTCAGGATGCCGACCATTCCTGACGACGCACTCGCCGCGGTTTGCAAAACCGCGCACGAACTCGGACTGAAAGTCAGCGTGCACCATAACTGGGCGGAGGATTTCGACAAGCTTCTCGACTTCGACATCGATTCCCTCGAACACCTCGTTTACGACCGCGTACTGACCGACGACGAAGTGGACAAGGCGAGAAAAAGATGCATTACCTTCGTGCCAACCCTCACTGTGAACGACAGCATGGCCCGCTTCGAGGAAAAGTTGGAATTTCTAAAATCCGACAGGGCGAAGGAAATGTTCGAGCCGCCCGCAATCGAGCACCTCACCTTCATATCTTCAACATGGCTGGATTTCAAGAATGAAAGCTACGATAAGGCGTTCGGATTCTGGCGCGCAAACCGCAAGCAGTACGCCGGAGTGGAAGAGAACTGCCGCAAATTGTACCGGGCGGGACTGAACATGTGCGCCGGTACGGACCTCGGCGCCGTGGTGGCTTTCCCCGGCGAACTCGTGGATGAACTCTTCCGGCTCCGCCACATAGGCATGTCCTCTCTCGAAGCGATACAGTCCGCGACAATCAAAGCGGCGGAATTCGTCGGGCGCGGCGCCCAACTCGGAACCGTGGAGCCCGGAAAACGCTCGGACGTAGTCCTTTTGGACGGCGATCCGATGTCGGATTTTTCCTGCCTGCGCAAAATCCGCATGGTCGGCAAAAACGGCTCATGGTTCACCACAAACCATCCCGAAACACCCTCGTTCTGGGGCCGGCACAGCGTGACATTCCAAGGCTGAAGCACTTCGCAACGGGCTGTCCTCCGCCTTTGGCCTCGCCGCTCTTATTAATTTTTCGAACTCAAAAGCTCCCCCTGACATCCTGTCTCCCGTGGATTCCGGGTCTCCGCCCGGAATGACGAACGAAATGAGCCGATATGTGGAAACTCTTTTTAATGACATTGAGCCCTCGTCAAGGCGCGGAGCACCTTTTTCAGAATAATGGGGGCGCAATTCGGAGCGAAGCCTGAATTGCGCGCGCGAAAAGTTTAGGAGGGATTCTTAAGGGAACCCTTCTCAAAGGGTTCCCTTAAGCCGCGAATCGCCGCTTTTCGCAATTTATCATCAATCGGTAGGATCGACTATGAATGAGCGGAGTTGCTCGATCGCCTCGTTAACTTCCTTGAAGCGTTCCGTTTCTTCGAGCGCCTGAAAGATTTGGGCCGCTTCCTCGAGGTTGTGAAGGGCGAGATGCAGAAGGCCTCTTTCGGAATTGATTTTGGCGGACAGTACGAGCAGGGGGCCGAGCGACTGGAATTGCTCCGTTTCATGCACTCTGTCGAGAGCCGAAGTGAGTTCGAGCAGTAGTTCGCCCCAGCGGTCTTTTTCGAGGCATATCTCGAACATCGCGTATAGGAGCGAAGTGCGAAGGTAGAGGTTATCGACGGACGAAGACAAGGACACCGCATTTAAAATCGCTTCGAACGCCTCGTTGGTTTTTCCGAGAGTGAGAAGCGCGTGCGCGGAATGGTTCGCGGCTTCCATGGAAAGCACGGTGTTGTTCGAGGAAGCGGCCGCCGCGGCGGCGAGATCGAAGTGCTTGAGGCTTTCGGGAGCGCGTTCGAGGTTGAAGAGGGAAAGCCCGATGCCGATATGTGCTTCCGCGGACGCGGAGAGGTCGGCCGTCTCCTCGGCGATCTTCGCGGCCTGTTCGAATTTCGTAAGCGCCTGATCCGGTTTGTCCTGATCCAGCAGCGCTTGCCCGAGAGAGACCTCCGTCCGCATCAGTGAGGTCGTGTCCCCGGCGGCGCGGGCGAACTCCTCGCACAGCAGGAAGAATTCGATCGCACTGTCGAGGTCGCTGTTTCTCGCGAGCAGTCCGGCGAGTTCGAACAGAACGAGACGTTGGAGTTCCGGGACGGTCGCGCCGGAGTCCGCGGCCTGCTGGTCGAGCCAAAGATAGAGCTGTTCCGCCATGGACCAGTCGCCCGCCGCGAGGGCGAGATCGACTCCCGCCCGGATGTGGACCACGGCCGGTTTCCAGTTGTCCGGAGAGAACGTTTCGCGCGCTTTCTGCTTGCAGCGCTCCACGCCGAGGTGGGCGAGAGCGATGAAAATGTCCTTGGCCGAGGCTTCGATGCCGTGGTGGTCCGTGAGGCATCTCATTAGGTCGAGGTTTTTCTCCGGATTTCTGATGAAGGCTTCGAAAAGAGGCTGTATGTCGGGCGCGCCGAGCGTTTTTCTTATCGGGTCGAGTAGCGGGGATCGCGGCCCGCGCGCCGCGGTTCCGTGCTCGTTTATAAGCCGCCGCCGCGCGTGAAGGAAGTCGATGACTTTCGCCGACCTTCCGCCGTTTTCTCCGTTGATTCCCACGCCACATACACTCCAATATAGCGCCGTATCCCGACGGCCGTTGTTTGAAATAACCGAAGTTTGCGGCCCGCCGGGGTGAATGGCCATATATTAAAGCATCTCGTTGAATCTTTGTCCATACGATGCGAGCGATAATCCGGGCTTGCGCGGGCGGCGTCTATATGTTATTTCTTCTGTCATGAGACATCTAACCATAACCCTGATCGTAATTTCTGTTTTTGCAATGTTCGCGGCTCGGATTGCGGCGGCCGACACTAAGGAGGGGGAATCGCTCATGGAGCGGCCGGACTTGAGTTTTTCGAGTAACGTTAAATCGCCGGAACAGTTCCCGCAATGGCGTGAGCAGGCGCTCGATTTTTACAAGCATGCGCTGAAATACAAGGGCTGCCCGGCGCAGCCGCTCGAATCACGCTACACCGAGGAAAAGAAAGTGGCGGATCGCGTGAAAAGATACCGCGTGGAATACTCCACGTCCGATGGGCTGATGATTCCGGCGTACCTCTTCACGCCGGACGCCGCCGGGAAATTCCCCGTCGTGATCGTTTACCACGGCCACGGCGACGGTAAGATCAACGCCGCCGAACGGGAGGGGACTAACGAGAACGCGCTCGCACTTTATCTCGCCGAGAAACTCGGGTACGTGGTCCTCGCCCCGGACTCGCGTTCGTTCGGCGAGTTCGATATCCCGAAATCGAACAAGCACATCGATTATTACTACAGCCTGATTTCCAAGGGTAAGTTGTACATGGAAAAATTGATGGAGGACAGTTGCCGCGACATCGAATTCCTCCGCACGGTCGAGAAGGCGGACCTATCCGAATTGGGCGCGGCCGGCATAAGCATGGGAAGCTGGCGAACGATGAATTTCGCCGCCCTTCACGACGATGTGAAAGCGGCCGTGATCGCCGGACTTTACATACCGTGGGATTATCTGTTCTCAGCCAAGCACTGTATGTGCCAGCATGTGCCCGCGGCGAAATCGAGTATGGGAATGGAAGACCTCGCCGCGACGATTTTCCCGCGGTCGCTTCTGATCCAATGGGGGCTTAAAGACGCGTTTCACGAGATGGGCGCCGAGTCGTTGATCGACAGGACGAAAAAGATCGCCGACACGCTCGGATATGGAAGCAGCTTCGTGGTTGACCGGCATAGGGACATGGGGCACTCTTTCTCGAATCCCGAAGCGGCGAAATTCTTCAGCGATAAATTGGGGCCGGGGGCGTGGCCGTTCGACGTGAAAAAGAGTGGGAAGTAATAGATGCCATTAAGAGACAAAGGTTCGGCCTTTCCGCCATTAAGGAAAAAGAAACGATCGGTCCCGGCGGGAAGGGCGTGGGAATTTTTGAGTTCCGGCCGCGCCTCGTTCGGGGTGCTCGGAACGCATGGATTGACAGGGGAGGGGCCGTTTCCGTATTCCGCGCCGATGAATTTCGCGGCGGACGCCGGCGCGGGAGTTCTCTACCTGCACACGACGGTGGATCCGGACAGTCGCAGCAACCGCGCGCTCGAAGAGAATCCGCACGTATGTTTCACGGTTGTCGCACCCGAATCCGCGATCATTCCTTCGGGAGACGGCGCGCCCTGCGGATATTCAACCCGGATTCGTCAATAGTACGTCGAATCCGGTGCAATGTTCATAGCGGCGAACTGCTTCGTTGTCGTCGCATTTTTTTGTTCACGTACATCCCGGTACGCTTACTTCAAAAATGCTCCTTCCGCCTTGCATTTCATCCGCTCTGAATCATTGCTCCCGAATCCGAATGACTGATTCGGGTTTGGTCATGAGCGGCTGACAAAGATGCTGTTCTTTGAATTGTGGGTCTATTATATTAGAAAAATCGAGTTATTTCCATCAGAGACTTTTTCGCAACCGGTTCGCCGCGGCGAGAAACACTCCGGCCGAGAGTATTATGAATCCCGCCCATACGAAGGTCATGAACGGCTTCACGCTTATTTGAAAGACCGCGGTGGGCGAGGATTGAGGACGGGCGTGTTTCTCCCCACTTTTGGCCCTAACCCATTCTATAGTCGCCGTCTTCTCCGCCGGGTCTATCCCGATCACCCTGAATGCGAGCCCGTCTTCTTTCAGCAAAACCTCGTCGGAAGTCATCCCTTCGGGACCTTGCCCGAAAAACGGAGTGAGCTTTTGAGACCGGCCCTTGTTCTCAACCGTCAGGTTTATCCCCACCATTCCCTGCTTCATTCTTTCGAGGTCGAAATTTTCAAATATGATTTTCGTTTCGCCGAGTTCCGCCGCGACTCCTTTTTTCAGGTCGATACGGCCCGATTCTCCGTCCCCGGTATTCATTCCACTTTCAACGACCTGATTCGGAGTTATGTAAATGTCCCTAACCAAAGATCCGTGGATGACGGGTCTGCTTACAGCCGCGCCTTGAGCTTCCTGCGATACAAACTCGAGCTTGGTTGTGAATGTTTTTCCGTTGTTTATTTCCAGATGTGCTTTGTATCCGTGCTGAAATGGAATGACGTCCATGAGTTTGATTTCGGCGCCCGCGAATTTCGCCTTGTCTCCGGCGCGCATGGCGAATCTCTCGGATTTAGTCCCGAGAGAGGACGACACGAAACCCACGAGAAGAAGCGCGACTCCCACGTGAGCAAGATACGCCGGGAAGTTTCTTTTTCCCCCGAAGAGGCCGGAAACAAAAGGAATCGCCTGAGTCAGAACCGCCGCGCCGCCGAGTCCCGCGAGCACGAGCGCCGCCGGATTGCGCACCCCGGATGCTATGCAAAGCGCCGCAGCGAATATGCCGACCGCCGCTCCGGCTATGAGTTGAGGGACCGGAAGCCCTTTCGCACCGCTCTTCCTCCGGAAGACGAACAGGGGACATAGAAACAGAATCACCGCGAATGGAATGCCGACCGCTGTCGAAGTCACGTTGTAGTAGTGCGGTTGAAGCGGGGTCGGATTTTCTGCTAAATATTTTGAAAACAAAGGAAAGTTCGTTCCTGTGAAGACGAAAAAGAAAAACAACCAGAAGACGGCTACCGTCCAATAGATTAGGAGTTGACCGATTCCTTGCGGTGCGGAATTGTCTGTTTCGGAAGCCGCGCGGACCTGCCTGACGTGTAAGATAATCGTTATGATTCCGGGGATTGCTCCGATTGCGAGAAGCAGGGTGAGGGGAACGAGAAGTTCGCCGCCTTGAAACGAATGCACTGAAAAATCGCTCAGTATGCCGCTGCGTGTGAGAAATGTGCTGTAAAGAACCATGACGTAAGCGGCTGTCACCATGATTCCGTTCCAGATGACGAATTTCTTTTTATAGGATTGCAGGATTATTCCATGAACGAGAGCGCCGAGAGCTATCCACGGGAAAAGTGAAGCGTTCTCTACCGGGTCCCAGCCCCAGAAACCGCCCCAGCCGAGGACTTCGTACGCCCAATAGCTGCCGAGGAAAATTCCGGCGCCGAGCACCGCCCATGAAAGCACCGCCCACGGGAGCGCTTTTCTCGCCCACGCGAAGGTTTCACCTTTCCATACTCCCGCGAGAAATATGATGAACGGCGCCGCCGCAAGCGCGTAACCCGCGAAAACCACCGGCGGGTGTATCGCCATCCACGGGTTCCGGAGCAGGGGATTCATTCCGAGCCCTTCGCCCATGCCTTCCTTCACAAGCGCAAAGGGATCGCTGTTCAGAAGCACCGCGCACAGCGAGAACTCCAGAACGGACATGAAAATCATTGCGCGGCCTTCGTATTCCCGAAGAGCCCCGGCCGCGGCAGCACCTATGAAGGAGAGCATGAACAGCCATAATAGAAACGTCCCTTCCTGCCCGGCCCAGATCGCGGATATCTTATACAACAGCTCCTGCGTCGTGGAACTGTTTTCATATACGTATTTGAAGGTAAAAACGTTGTGCATGAACAGGGTGCCGAGATAGAAGACGGCGAGCCCCGCGACGACGGCTTTCACCCATTGGAGAAACCGCGCGGCTTTCGCCCACCCGGGCGCCGCGTCTATGGATATCAGATACAAAAGAAACGATAAGGCACTTAGAATTAAAAGCGAGATTACGAGGGAGTGTCCGAAGGTCACGGTTGTTTTTTACCTTCCTCTGATTCTTCGGCTTTCTTTTCGTATTTCGAGGGGCATTTAACGAGCAGCCGCCGCGCGACGAACCGGTCTTTTTTCCAAGAACCGATGGCAACCACGCTCGATGCGTGCTCGAAATTCGTCGGCAGATTCTCCGTTGTGATGACGTCGAGCGTCGCGCCGTCCTTATCCTCGAGCGTGAAACTGTGCGCCGTTTTGGACGCATCGAGCTTCGTCGAGCCCTTGACGATCGAGCCGATGACTTGAACCTCGCGCCCCTCGGCCGCCTTCGCATCCTTGAACGGCACGTAAGGCGTCATGGAACTTTTCAAACTGTATATGCCGACCGCCAAACACGCCGCGATAACCGCGAATCCTATTACGTATTTTGTTTTCATTTCTTTTCCACCTTGTTCAATCTGATATTCAAATAAACGAGATATGCCACCATTCCCAAAAGCACGACCATGGCGCAGATCAGCACGGTTTGCCATTCGCTATTCATCGGATTCCTCCCTTGCGCGCACGAGGCGCTCCACTCTTATCGATAATACGTAGATCCAGAAATAAGTCAGCGTGAATCCAATCAGCGCCGCGAAGAAGACAAGCAGCATCCGATGGTCCAATATTTTGTTCGAGCCTCTCGAATTAATCACCGTGTCCGGGTGAAGGCTGGAATATATTCTCGGGACGACGAAGAAAAGAAACGGCATCGCGAAAGAGGCGAGGATGTCGTAAACCGCCGCGAGCCGCATCCTCGTCTCGGGGTCCGAGACCGCCGAGCGCAGTCCGAAATACGCCATGTAAACGAGGAGTAGAATCGTGATCGACACCTCGCGCGGATCCCAGTTCCAGTACATATTCCACGCGGCCTTTGCGAACACCGCGCCGGTGATCGTTGCGAGCACGCAGAACCACAGCCCGAGCCGGGCGGAAACTTCCGCGCGTATGTCGTGCTCGGGATTGTTGGTCCGAAGGTATTGAACGCTTTGCCACAGCGACATCGAGAAAGCGAGCGCCGATATCCACGCGACCGGCACGTGGAAATAGATCACTCTCGCGGTCTCTCCGAGCACTTTCGCGGGAGGCGTGAACCAGATCGCGCCGCACAGGACGCCGGACATGATCGTGAAAATGAATGTTCCGATTATATAAGGCATGGTCCTCTCATTCGTTGAAGACGAATTCGAAAAGCAAAGAGCCGCCGACGATCCCGACCACGGCGTAGCATGCGAGAAAGACAAGCAGTTGCGAGTTCGCCCACGGCGATTGCGGCAGCAGCGATTTCCCCGTGGCTTCCACCGCCACCATGAAGACGGGCATCAGCACCGGGAACGCGAGCACCGGGAAAAGCGTGCCCCGGGCGCGGGCCTGCGCCACGATCGCGGACAGAAGCGTGCAAACCGCCGACAAGCCCACCGCCGCTGACGCCGCGGTGATTATGAAAAATCCCGGATGCGGCGGCGATATATTGAAAAGAATGAAAAACAGCGGCGAAACTATCGCCGTCACCACGCTGAGCAATAAGAGGTTTATTATCATTTTTCCGATGAAAACCTGAGACGGTTCGCACGTGAGCCGCAGCGTGTTCATGGTTCCGCAATCCTGCTCCTTCACGAACGCCCTCGGCAGGCTCATCATTGATGAAAAAAAAAGGATTATCCATAGCAGTGCGGCCTGAAGGCGCGGATCCGTGACCGAGCCTCCGAGCGAGAAGCTAACCACGACGAGGCTGGTCACACAGAACAACAGAGCGGAATTAAGGGCGTATTTCGACCTGTATTCCGACCTGACGTCCTTATCGATTACCGCCAGCACTTTTGATACGTAATTCAATCGCCGCCTCGCACCACGCCTTTTCGGCGTGGTCATTTGTCGCCACTATTAAAATCACATCTTTTTTCAAAGATGAAACGATCTCTTCCGCGCCGGCGCGCCCGGCGTCGTCCATGTATGACGTGGGTTCGTCGAGCAGGAGCGCGCTCGGTTTGTGAGCGAGCGCGCATACAAGGTGAAATTTGCGTTTCATTCCGGATGAACATGCGCCGAGCTGTCTCCCTTTCACGCCTGAGAGTGAGAATTTATCCATAAGCTCGTCTTCGAATCGCGCGTCTCGCGGCAGGGCGCGCGCTTTCGCGAGAAAATCGAGATTTTCCGCAAGGCTGAGGTCTTCGTACATCATGATATCAGGAGCGGACATCCCTATGTTGTTTCTGAACGTCAGCGGTGCACCGGTTTTCCCGCTCGCGCAATAGCTGATTTTTCCCTTGCTCGGCCGCAAAAGCCCGGCGATTATCTTGAGCAGTGTGCTTTTCCCGGAGCCGTTGGGGCCCCATAAGCAGTACGACTCGCCTGCGGACGCATCGAAAGTGATCCCGTCCAGCACCTGATTAGGTCCGAAACGCTTTGTCACGGATTCGACTTTTATTGATTCCAAGCAGGATGCCATTTCACCTTCCGATGTTGCGCCGCTCGCGCGGGTCTATGAAGTAAAAATCAGATTTAAGGCTTTTTATAAGGTAATGGAATAGGGGGCTTAAATCAAGACCCGGCGGCTCCGGGGAGCGCCCGCTTTTCACCCCGAAAGGGTCTCTTCCGGCGTCAATCGGAAAGCACGCTCGTCTTCGGTGTTATCCGCGGGATAAGTTCTTTCACCCACTCGATGCCTTCCCGCAGCATTTCTTCTTCCTCCGGGATGTTTATCCTGCTTTCGAAATTTATCACGCAGTTCGGGTTTGCGGAGAGTATCTTTTCGAGCATGGAGGCGATGTCATGCCATCCGTCGCGCGGCGACTGGGAGGGATGCACGGGCACCTTCCACGGTCTCGCGCCCGCAGCGGGATTTCCCGAATTCGAATTTTGAAGATGAACGGCTTTTATCCATGGCAGCAGGGAGTCGAGAAAATCGTCGAATGAGAAATCGAGTTCGTGCGCGTCAACGTCGAGATGGCCCACGTCGAGGCAGAAGCCGCACCGCGGAAATTCATTAAGCAATGAGAGGTAGTGGTCCGCCGAAAAGAAAGATTTGTTTCTGAAAATGTTTTCTATCAGAACCGGCATTTCCACACGGTCGGCAAAACGGAGAAGCTCGTCGAGAGATTTTTTCGCCGAATCGACCGCTTTTTCGGGAGTGAATCCGGAGGGGTTGTCGCCGCCGAAATTTTCGGGTCGCTGAATGTGAGCCACGACGTATTCCGCGCCGAGGTCGGCGGCGGTCTCCACGGTTTCCTTCATCAGCTTGACGGACGCGGCGCGGCGGTCCGGATCCGGGTCGGCGAGACTTGTGAGAAGCGCGTTTTTTCCGGGATGATCGGGCGGCGAGAAAATGGGACAGTGCGCGCTGAAAGGCAGCCCGCGGGTATCTATGAAATCGATCAGTTCCTTCTTGTGTTCCGGTTCTATAAGGACGAATTCCGCGCGGTGCAAGGCGTGGTCTTCGATATGATGCAGGTTTTTGAAATACGCTATCACCATTCCGAGGTTTCTAAGCATTCAGAGCAACCTTCCGCAACTCGGGCAGATTCTATCCAACGGATGGATGTTCGAACCGCAATACGGGCACGTGGATGTTTCCTCCGGTTGTTCCTGCGGGGCGAGAGGAGTAGGGGGGAATACATTCACGAATCTTTTTCGGGCCGCGATATTTCTCAAGACGACGTAAATTAAAATCACCGGCGGGAAAATAGCTATGGCGAAAAACCAAAGGATAACGGATTCTTTTCTGATCCCGCGGTCGTGTGCGTCGAGAGCGGTCAGCAGCGCGGCGAGCATTATCACGGCGCCGACGACGAGCTGGAAAATAATCATCGCGGAAGATTGACCGTTGAAGAATGAGTTCTGCATATTCAGTTCTTTATTCTCGTCCCTGTCGCTTGTGTTCCGTCGAGAGCGGTGAACAGCGCGCCCGGTGTGCGCCCGTTTATCATTATAATTTCCGGTATTCCATCTTCAATCGCACGGATCGCGGATTCTATTTTCGGGATCATTCCTTTCGCGATCGTACCGTCCTCGATGAGAGATCGTGCTTTCTCGATGTTGAGTTCCGGGATTCTCGATCCGGGATTCTCGACGTCGAGCAGAACGCCGTCCACGTCGGTCATGAGGATTAGCTTCTCCGCCTTAATTTCGAGTGCGAGACGGGTGGCGACGTAATCGGCGTTGATGTTCAGCGTGCGGCCTTGGGAATCCACTCCGAGGGAAGCCACCACGGGGACTGCTTCGGGGGGCGCGCCGGCCCACGCGTCTCGGTCTATCCCCGTCATGTCTCCCACAAGCCCTATGTCCACTCCGTCCGGCGTGATCACTTCGGCGCGGATCAAGCTTCCCTTTGTCCCGGAGAAGCCCACGGCGGCGACGCCTCTCGACTTTAGTTTTTCAACGATCTCTCCATTGAGCCTTCCAAAACATCTGTCGAGAATCGCTATGGTCTTTTCGCAGGTTATGCGGAGGCCTTTATACCTGCGGGGCTCGATCCCCGCGGCTTCCATGTCGCGGTCCGCCTGCACGGACCCGCCGTGTACGAGCACGGGTCTCGTTCCAGCGCCGGTGATCCTCGCGATATCATCTAAAATTCCGGATCCGGTCCGTTCGTTCTCGATCAGGCTCCCGCCGCATTTCACTACGATGTTTCGCATATCGGTCTGTTTTTCCATCGGCATGATCTTAAGCTTCCGCTCTTTGCCAAATGACATTTATTCCACATTTGTTCAGCAGCTAATATTATGGTTCCAACACGCTTGTTTGTACAGTTGACACGCCGCCTAACAACACCATATACTGCAATTAGAACCAGTGCAGTCAACCCCTTAAGAAATTGAGAGCACGGACATGGAAACAGGAGATAGAAATTTCGCCTTCTGCGGATCATGCGGCTCGCAGAATCCCGCGCGGAATAAATTCTGCGCCAAGTGCGGCGCGCTGATTCAAGGCGTGCAGAAGATAATTAAGAGCACTGAAGACATGGTGAAATGTCCTCACTGCGGGAACCTTAACGGGAAAACGACGAAATTCTGTTCCGCTTGCAGCTATCCCATCACCGCGGACCTGAAAGTATCCGACGAAGGGGACTACATTTTCATTCAGGTGAATTTCGAGCAGATTGATTTTGAGAATAACAAAGATCTCGCCACTGTCGTGAAAAAAATGAACGACCCTCGAGTGCTGGTGGACCTGTCGAAAGTGCAATGGATGGACAGCACCGGGATAGGCGCGCTGATAACGATCGTGCACAGGATGACGCATCAGGGGCAGGAAATCAAATTCACGGGAATAGGTCCGAGGGTGATGAATGCGATCAAGGCTCTTCAGGCGGATAATGTCTTGGATATTTTCGAAACGAAGAGCGATGCGCTTGTCAGTTGGGGTTTGCCTCCAGAGTAACGCCTTTCGCCAGATCCACAATGAAATTCTGAATCATAATCTCGTCCGTTCCGTGTTTCGGTCTTGATATTCCCTTGAGTCTCCGGTCAACACTCGCGGCGTAGCGCAACGATTCCTCGATTTGCTCGAGTGAGAAGCGGGCTGCGTGTTTTAGTATCTGGAAAAGACCGAACGGAGTGCGCGAGAGGATGGAAGTCCGGGCGTCCGCTGTGAGCACCGATCTGTCGGCGTCCGAAATCCGCGCGATGTTTTCGGGCAGTATCTTTTTTCCTCCGAATTTGTATTCGTTGGGAAGTTTCGGGAAGCACCCTTTGTCCAGAAGGTATTTCGCCTGCCACAGGGCTCGCAGCCTCGATACGACGACGGTGAGTATGAAAACGGGGTGCGCGCCGCCGTCGAACGATCTTTCAAGCATCACGAGCGCCGGCTTTCCCCTGCCGTCGAGCATGTAATCTATCATGTAATTTACGTAAATGTCCTCGCTGCTTGTAACGATTCTCCTCAGGTCGCGGGTTTCCACCCGGCTCGATTCTCTCGCGAACGTGGCTATCTTTTCAATCTCGTTAGATAGATGCCGGACGTCTTTCCCGGCGAGTTCGAGCAGCATGTCGCACTGTTCGACGTTGAGTCTCAAGCCGGTTCTCAGCGCGCGCTTCATGATCCAGTCGGACATGTCCTCGTCATACATCCGTCTGAAATGTATCACGAGGCTTTTCTCTTCGAGCGTCGGGAAGAGCCGCTGAATCGCTTTTTCGGATCTGCTCTTTCCGCTTTTCGACGCCGTCGTTTTCAGTTCGTCGCCGAAGATGAAAATGATGTGGGTTCCGGAGTCGGGATTCTCCGCGATCCTGACGAGGCGCGCGAAGTCGCTCCAGTTGGAATATCTTTCCGTTTCCGGGACTTTTGTTTTTCCGACACTTTCGGGATTACGGACGAGTTCTATGGCTTGCGCGTTGTCAACAACGATGATCTGGGTTGACGAGAAAAGGGAGCGTTCGCTCGCGGCTGCGTATATCGCGGCCATCGCGTTCGATTCCGATCCGTCGATCATGGTGAATCCGGAATCTTTTTCGTCGTCGGGGAGTAAAAAGCTCGCAATCTTCACCGCGAGTTCCTTCTGGAGAAATTCATATTCGCCGTGGCAGATGTAAAACGGCCGCTTCAGAGTGCGGAATATTTTTTCTTCTTCGTCGTTTCTTATTTCCACGCGAAAACCCCAGTAACACGGAATCACCTATTGTAGCCGATGAGTTGTTAAAATGAAACCGGAATCAGAGGCCCATCCTTCTGCCGATAACCTCTTTCATGATCTCGGTGGTCCCGGCGAAGATGGTCTGCACTCTGATATCCATGTAGTCCTT
>JAKLIR010000210.1 GCA_022709505.1 bacterium
GGGTCTGGTTCAGGAGCAGTCTTCAAAGACATCCGGCATGTCCGGCGGCGGGGGCGGCGGCGGCGGAATAACTGTTACTCTGTCGCATATCACCCTCGAAGATGCTCTCGACATCATCACTGCTTCGAACAACTGGTCGTGGCGGAAGTTCGGCGACTACTATGCGATCATGAAGAAAGAGACGGCGACCAAAGGCGTGACGATGGCCAAAGGGCCCTCAATTTACGAGGACACCGCGACCAGAACCAACGTCCTGATCATCCAGCCGAGAAACACCTACGCGTGTAACCTCGCGGAAAAGCTTGCAAACGTGGTTGCGGACATTTCATGCGATCCTTCGCAGAACATCGTCATCATGCGCGCTCCAGATAGAGATCTCGCGCGCGCAAGGGATATGATTGCCGCTCTCGATGTTCCCACACAGCAGATAACCAAACCGCCGACGCAAGTGACAAAAATAATCAGATTGAAATATATAAGGATCGGAGAAACTTTCGCGACGCAGTTGAGACAGATAACCTCTAATCCGTATTTCGGCGGGCTTGCAATCGGAGACGACGCATCCATCACTTCGGCCAATTCCGTGTCTCTGGACGCGAACGGGAATTCGATAATATTCGTAGGCGAGGAAAAAATCTACGAACGGTTTTTCAATCTGGTTCAGGCCATGGATGTTCCCGACCGCGCGACGATAGTGAAAACCATTCCGTTGAAATACATTTCGGTCAGAGACCTGCGCGGAAATTCTGATCAATATATCGAACCGATACAAGCTGTTTTCGGAGAGGATGACTCCCAAAAGCTTCTCATGAGTGAGCCAACGAATACGATCACCTATATAGGTTCGGAATCAGGATTCGAGAGGCTGACCTCGCTGTTGAAAACGCTCGACATCGAAGACAGACAATACGTAACCCGGATCGTCAAGCTCAAATATATCCACGTCGGTGAAATGGGAGGCTTCAAATTCCTCGAAACTCTTTCAAGCCTTCCCGGCTTCGGCGCCGATAAAGACAAGACGAATCCGATGTCGAATTTCGTCTATGATCCGCAAACGAACAGCGTGATAATCTCGACGCAGAAGCAATATATCGATCAGATTCTCGATATCATCGCCGCGATGGACACGAGCATATTCGATCAGTTCAAGGTGGAAACCATAAGGCTTAAATACACTTTCGTGGCGAGAGTAGTGCAGTTGGTCGCGTCGATGATGTCAACGCAGGCAGGCGAGAGCAGGACGTTTCCTCCGGGTGGATTTTATCCGTCGGAAGACATGGACCTCGGCATAACTTCGGAAGTGAACAAACTGGAAGGGAGTTCTTCCGGAGGAAATCAGGGTATAAGCGGAACGACGGACAAGTATCCTCAGACTTACAAGTGGGCGGTTGCACCCGACACTTCCCAAAACGCTATTGTTGTTTTCGCCCGCGCGCAAGAGATGGAAATGATAAAGAAAATCGTGTCGCAGCTCGACAAACCTTACCCACAAATCAAAATCGACGTTCAGATCGTGGAGCTTACGCATACGGCCGATCAGCAATACAAGCTTTCATACGTGACGAAGGATGGGAAGTTCGTACAGGGCGGCGGTATTTCCGGGAGCCAGAGTGATTTCACTTACGATCCGGCGAACGACCCCGGTCAATCGGGCTCGAATACATCGAGCGAATTTTTGAGTTCTCTCGTCCAGAGTCCTGATTTGTCCGGAAAAACCGGCGTGTTTTTGATCTACAACACTTTAACATCGAACGTTGCGGCGTTCGGCTCTTCCCTGAATTCGACTTTGTCAAAAATCAATGGAAGAGTGGTTGCGAACCCGACAATGGTGGCGGCGGAGAATTCGCCGGTCAATTTCAACTTTACGACAGCCATTCCATATCTGAAAACCGCGAATCTTAGCGGCTCGAATTCTTCGATGGAATATGACACGGTGGATGACGGATATACAGTTAACATCATTCCGCACTTCAAAGACGATTACATTGTGATGAATTTGCAAATATCCGCTTCACAGGTTACCGGTTTCACTCAGGGTTCCAATCCCGTGCCGATTCAATCGCAAAGGGTGATTAATTCGGAAATCAAATGCAAGGACGGAGTGCCGATCATCCTCGGCGGCATGGTCAAGTCTTCCGAAAGTTCAACGGCGATTTCGGTTCCGATAATCTCCAAGATTCCGATAATCGGCAACCTCTTCAAAGACAAATCGAAGAAGCAGGACGAGTTCGAAGTCGTAATGGTGATAACTCCGACGATCCTCGATGTCGAATGAGGCGTTCGTCGGAAGAGTCAAATAAAAATCGTATATTCCGGGATAGATGAAAGCCGCACTCACATACGCACCTTTCGTGTGGCCGTCGTCGCCGCCGCTCGGAATAAGCCTCCTGAAAAGCTACGCATCCGAATTTTTTCCAAGCGCGAGCGTGACAACTCTCGATCTTAACGCCGATTTCTTTTCGGGCGACGCTGAAAAATTCAAAGGGCTTTGCGGAGTCTGTCCCTATCGTTCTTCATGCGATAACATCCCTCCCGAGTTTTTTTTCGAGAATGGCATGATGGAGCGTTGCCGCACTTTTTTCAAGATCGGTTCGCCCCATTATTTCAAGCCGGAGGAACACCTCGAACAATACACGTTTTTCAGAACCTTTTATGAAAACACCCGGAAGTGTTTCACCCGGATTTTTTCACGCGCCGTTTCAACCGCTGATACCGGCTCTTTGAAGACCGCCGAGAAGCTGCTTGCCCGCGATGCGGAGAAAATACTGGCAACCAAACCCGACGTGATCGGCTTTTCCGTGCAGAATGATCAGGCGGCGTATTCGCTCGCGCTCGCGAAGATATTGAGATCGAACAGCGGCGCGAAAATAATCATGGGCGGCTATTTCCCGTCGGCAGGGAATCCGCTCGAAATACTAAATGCGTTCGACTGGATCGATGGGCTTGTGGTCCGAGAAGGTGAAAGGCCGTTCGTCGAACTGCTGAAACTGATGTCAGGAGAGAGAAAGAAGGCGGTTCCGGGCTATATTCATCGAAGCAAAAACGGGATTACGGGAAAGGCGTTATCATGCGAATGTATCGAACCCGACGAAGCTCCGCCTCCGGATTTCTCCGGATATGACATGAATGGATATTGGAGCCCGAAGACCGTGCTTCCATATCTCACGTCCCGAGGTTGCCCTTGGGGAAGGTGCTCTTTTTGCGCGCATAGGGAAAATTACGGGAATTACCGGGAAAAGAGTCCGAAGCGGGTGGGAGAGGAAATCGGAAAACTGAAAGCACGATACGGAGCGAGGCATTTCCTTATATGTGACGAACAGATCGACGGCGCGCGGCTCGAAGCAATATGCCGCAAGATCAAGGGTGAAGATGTAACATTCGGACTTGCCGGGCTTAAACCCGGAGCGGGCGTGAGTGCGAGACGATTGAAAAAGGCTTCCGCATCCGGATGCAAGTGGGTTTACCTCGGTGTGGAATCTTTCTCATCGAGGACGCTTAAAAGGATGAAGAAAGGCACAACGCCCGAAGGGATAATCAGAGTTGTCGATTCGTGCAAGGAGAACGGGATAACACCTTTCTGTTCATATATATGGGGATTTCCGGGACAGACCCGAGAGGATGTTGCGCACGAAGCGGAGGTCATCAGAAACGCCGGGCTCACGTTGCCGGACGACGGACATCCGTTCGTGTTTCAAAAAAACTCGCCGATATACGAACGACCTGATGAGTACGGGATTGAAATAACCGGTAGGAAGTTGCTGTTCGGCAACAATGGGCCGGAAGTGGGATCCGGCGAATATATCTTCAGGCCGAAAAAAGGTTTGACGCCCTATGAAGCGATGCGGACCTATACTCCACGCGAGGAGGATCCTTACGAAAGCCATTCGTTCTGGGAAAGCATGATTCTGCTCGCGGAGCAAGGAGTTTCGCTCGTAGTGGACAGAAGAAGGTATTTCAACGAGATCATACTATATCCATATAGGTCCATTCTCAAAGGGGCGGCGCGGCGGGATTCCGTCGATGCAGCGAGGGCGAGAATTTACGCCAAGTGCTCGGAAAAATGCGGAGATGCGGAACGGGCGATAAAAATATTGCGGCGAGCGCTCGGTTCCGGTAGAAAGAGCTCATCGAACATCGACTTAATCAGAAGCCTTGGAATGCTTTATTTCAGAACGAAGAATTTCGATGAAGCGTTGAAGCTTCTCGGAAAAACCAAGGGAACCGGATGTTCTGACGACGAAGATCAGGGTGTTGGTAGAATGGCGGCCGAATGCGAATTGAGGATAGGCGATGTCGCGCGAGCGAAAGAACATTTTCAGGAGATCATCAGGGGTGGACCGGATAGGTTTGTCGAGAGAGACAGCCGGCTCGGGCTCGCGGAGTGTTTGATCGAAGAAAGCGAGTGGGCGGAGGCGGCGAGAGAACTGGAGGCGGCGAGGCGACTCGACTCGGAAGGCTATGTCTCAGTCGGAATCGCGTTTCAATTAATAAGATGTTATGAGAAAATGGGAATGAAGAACAAAAGGGAACTGGAAATGAAAAGGCTTGGGGAGATAATGTGAAGCCCGTATCTGTGCGCGCCGGCGTTCAGTTTTCGAAATCGACAGAGATGTTAGGCGGAGTGAAAAGGAACACCTGATTGCCGATGTCGCGCACGGTGCCGTCGATGGCGAAAACGACGCCGTTCAGATAGTGAATCGCCCAGATTCTTTCGTCGGGGTTCAACTGGCTGAAATTGACAATCGTGGGATTGCCGTCCTTGAGTTCTTCGGCGGCGAGCTTGGCCTCGTCGAAATTCCTCGGCGACATCGCGATGATCTCGTCGCGATAAAAAGTCCTATCCGTCATCTGCTTCCTCGTTTTTTTTCTTTTATTATATCACCCAATCTCAAAGATTCAATTTGACGGGCAATGACAAGCCCGGAATCATGCGAACCATGTCGATGGTTGCCAGAAAAAGGATCACAAAAAAGCCTCCCGCGCACGGGAGGCTTTCGGAGTCGAGCGTTGCTTTTGATTTCTCGTTCTTGAATCCAACGAGGATCAGGAATCGTATGAATAAAAACCTTTGGATGTTTTTCTGCCGAGCAGTCCGGCGTCCACCATTTTTTTGAGGAGCGGACAGGGGCGGTATTTCGGATCGTTGTAACCGGAATAGAGCCGTTCCATGACGTTCAAGCAGACATCCACGCCGATCAGGTCCGCGAGCGCGAGCGGCCCCATGGGATGGTTCATTCCGAGTTTCATCCCGGTGTCGATGTCCTCCGCCGAGGCGACTCCTTCCCAGAGCGCGAAAACGGATTCGTTGATCATGACCATAATGAGGCGGGTTGTCGCGAATCCCGGATAGTCGTTCGCCACTATCGGTGTTTTTCCGAGTTTGATTGAAAGATCGCGGATTGCCGCGCATGTCTCTTCCGACGTGAGGTATCCCTTTATTATTTCGATCAGTTTCATCAAGGGAACCGGGTTAAAGAAGTGCATTCCGATAACTTTGTCGGGTCTTGCCGTGGCGGCCGCGATTTGTGTGATCGACTGAGAAGACGTGTTGGAAGCGAGAATCGCGTTCTTCGGCATTATTGCGTCGAAGTCCTTGAACATATTTCGTTTTAGTTCGAGGTTCTCGAAGACAGCCTCCACCATGAGGTCGCATTCGGCGGCGGAATCGATGGATGTTACGCCTTTGATTCTGCCGACGGCGGCGTCGCGATCCTGCTGGGTGATGGTTCCTTTCTTCACCATGCGGTCGAGGTTCTTTCCCACGGTCTCGACGCCTCGTTTCACGAAATTCTCGTCGGTATCCATAAGGAACACATCGTGCCCGGCTGTTGCGAACACCTGTGCTATTCCGTTACCCATAGTTCCGGCCCCAGCCACAAAAACCTTACCTGTCATAGTTGAATCTCCTTTCGCCGCCGTCGAGTCCCGCGAGAGCGCGACGGCGCTATTTCCTGAATTTTGAAAAATCCGGTTTCCTTTTTTCCAGAAACGCGGACATGCCTTCCTTGAGTTCGCCGCTTCCGTATGTTGCGCAGAGCATTTCGATTCCGTGCATGAAAGATGCGTGCAGTTGATCGCTTTCGAAGTTTAGGGAAGTCTTTGAGATTCTGATCGCCTGCGGGCTCATTTCGTTCAGGCGGGCCACCCACGCTTCTGTTTCGGCCTCGAGAGCACCGTCGGGGACGACTTTGTTGATCCATCCGAGATCGAGCGCCTCCCGGGCGGAGTACTTGTTGCACAGGAATATGACTTCCTTCGCCTTTTTGTCTCCTATCAGCCT
>JAKLIR010000211.1 GCA_022709505.1 bacterium
GCGGCGATGTGATTGTCGAGAACACGATACAAAACGCGACGGTCACGGCGGGCGGCGATGTGATAGTAAAACGTGGGATACTCACACGCGCGAAAGGCGTGGTATCCGCGCAGGGAGACGTTTACGCGAGGTTCATAGAGAACTCGATCGTCGAGGCGGAGGGAAACATCATCGTGGAGACCGCGATACTGAACAGCCGGGTGTCGTGCAACGGCCGGGTGGTCGCCCTAACCGACGAAGGCTCCGTAATCGGAGGCAGGGTGATGGCGTTCGACCGGGTTGCGTGCCGCTACCTCGGCTCCATAGCGCACCCCACGACCATCGTGCAAGTGGGATACCGGCACGAAGTCCAGCAAAAATACCTCGAACAACTCGCGCGGCTCCATACCGTCCAGAAGCAGATAAAAGAAATCCAGAAAAATTATTCTTACATTTCAAAGGCCGACTCGAACGACATCGACCGCCTCGGCGAACTCCGGGGAAGAATGATAAAGCTGATAAAGATACACGACCAGATGAAGGAAGACATCACCGAGCTGAACAACGGGCGCATCTTCAACGAATTCGCCTCGGTGGAGGTCGAGCAGACGGTGTTTCCGGGTGTTTCGATCTTCGTCGGAGACGGGCGATACCCGATCAAGAAAGACACCAAGTATGCGAGCTTCAAGTGGGACGGCGAAGAGAAGAGCATCTATCTTTCATCCTTCGATGAAACGGGACAGGGCTTGGTGCGCACAGGCGCCGGCAAGGCGAAAACCGTACTGATCATCGACGACTCGAAAGCCGTACGGAAAACCCTGAGGATGATCGTTGAAAAGATGGGCCTGCGGGTGTTGGACGAAGCGGAAGACGGCCAGATCGGCATCGAAAAATACAGGCAGCTCCGCCCGACGCTCGTCACCTGCGACATAGCCATGGTGAACCTCAACGGCGTGGACACCCTCAAGGCGATCAGAAACGAAAATCCCCGGGCCCGCATCGTTATGATCTCCTCGAATCAGGACAAGAAACAAATACTCGAATGCATCATGTCCGGCGCACGGGACTACATACTCAAGCCTTTCGTGCCGAGCCGGGTGGTCACTGTTATAAAAAACGCTCTGGAAAGCTGACAAATGGCAAACCAATTTTTTTCTGACAAGGAAAGAAGCCACATCAAGGTGATAGCTGTCGAAGAAATCAATGAACTGATTGAAAAGATCGTGGAAATATGCGACACGGCGCCGGAACTCAGGGACGAGGCAAAGTGTTTCGAGGAAATGGCGCGGCATTTCCACACGATCACCGGAAGCGCGGGCATCGCCGGATTCGCGGATATCAGCGCGATGAGCATGGAGGCCGAAAAAGAATTCAAATCGAATCCCGATGTTCCTTTTAACGATAAAATGCCTTCGATGAGAAGCTTCTCGGAGAAAATGTCCGCGCTTCTTTCCGAACATGAAAAGAAATTATGAGGTGAATAGTATGTCCGGCAACCATGCAAATACGCCCGAAGTTGAATTTCAACTCAGGCTCGCGAATTTCAAGCTCGACATTTTGATGGAAATCACGAAAATACTTCCGGATTCCCCGGACCCGAATCTGACGCTTGAATTCATCATGGACCGCATCTTCACTCTCGTTGAAATGGAAGCGGCGTCGATTCTCACCGTGGACGAAACCGGAGACCGGCTTCAATTCCTCTTGGTGAAAGGGGAAAAAGCGGAAGAGCTCACCGGCGTTAAAATGGGAGTTTCCAAAGGAATCGCGGGCAAAGTCTATTCAACCGGGGAAGCCGTGCTGATCGAAAACACCGAGGCGGCGATCGAATTCTATCGCCAGATCGACGAAACGTTCGGGTTCAAAACCAATAATCTGATAGCGGTGCCCCTCAAGTTCTCGGGTCGAACGATCGGAGTTCTTGAAGGGATCAAC
The DNA here is from genome assembly GCA_022709505.1 of bacterium. Taxonomy (GTDB): domain Bacteria; phylum UBP15; class UBA6099; order UBA6099; family UBA6099; genus JAKLIR01. The sequence goes on from JAKLIR010000211.1 coordinate 1,915, forward strand.
ATAGACGCCGAGGAAATCAAAACGGCAGGAGACCTTTTCGAAATTTTCGAGTGCCTCGCAGGCCTGATCTCAATGGTGCTCGAAAACAGCAAGCTGCTCGAAAGACTTTCCGAGGAATGCGACGCCGGAAAACGGCTGCTGGACATCAGTCGCGCGGTCAACAGCAGCCTCGCTCTCGCCGACGTGCTCGAAACCGTCATGCGGGTAGCCAAGAACGTTCTCAACGCAACGGCCTCATCGCTTCTGCTTCTCAACAAAGAGCAAAAACAGCTCGAATTCTTCGTCGTCCACGGAGATAAAAAAGACCAGTTGAAGAAATTCGCCTTGCCGATGGACAAGGGCATCGCGGGCTACGTGGCGACAACGGGGAAACCGGTGATTTCCAACGAGGTCGCCAAGGACAGCCGCTTCGACGCGACACTCGACCGGGAAGTCGGGTTCTCAACGAAATCCATACTCTGCGTTCCGATGATGAAAGACGACGAAATAATCGGCGTCCTCGAAGTCATAAACAAATCGGGCGGCGAAGTGAACTTCACCGAAGGCGACCTGAACCTTCTGCAGACAATAGCCAACGAATCTGCGATCGCGCTCAAGAACTCCCTGCTGATGCAGGAGAAGAACGAACTGTTCTCGGGCTCGCTCCGCTCGCTCGCCCGCGCCGTTGATTCAAAGGACGAATACGAATTCGGTCATTCGGAAAGAGTGGCCCACTACGCGAAGAACATAGGCCTCTGTTTCAGGCCGGACGACTACAAGCTGCACGAGCTTCTTTCTATCGCCGGCTATATCCACGATGTGGGAAAAATCGGAATCCCGGACGCCATACTTCTGAAATCAGGCCGCCTCTCGACCGTGGAAAGAACGGTGATCCAGTCGCACTCAAATCTTTCCTGCGACATAATCGCCGCGATAGGGAGATTGAAAGACGCGCTTCCCGCCGTGAAACACCATCACGAACGATACGACGGCACTGGATATCCCGACGGAATAAAAGGCGACGACATCCCGATCGTCGCGAGGATACTTTCCGTGGCGGACGCCTTCGACGCGATGACATCGGACCGACCGTATAGGGCCAAGATGTCGCCCGAAGCCGCGGTTGAAGAAGTCAGAAAAGGCGCCGGCACCCAATTTGATCCGGGGATCGCGGAAACACTCGAATTCGCCTATGAAAACGGCCTGCTCGAACCACCCGAGAACGACAGCCCCGCGGACTTCAAGGCGCCGTCCGATGACTCCTGAGATTGTTGCCTTGTGAGATTTCCCGACCCGCGCCTTTTAGTCCCAATTTTTATGTTGAAAAATCAGGCTTAATTTTCTTTTCTCACGCCTTTCATGAAATCGAGCGTGAGTTTTTTTCCGCCCGTCGTCACAACGTAGAGCCCGCTGTCGAATTCCGATTTCACGAACGGGTTCTCAACCGCCGGGAAATCTTTCATGGGTATTTCGCGGCCCGAGACCTTCAACGGGCCTGTCCAGCCGAATGAGGCCCGCCCCACCCCGGGCGCGTCGAAAGTCACATTCAAGTCGCTAATCAGCAAATCCGCTCCGGCGGTTTTTTCAATGAATTTCTCGAACGGGCCGTCAACCGCCCGGCGCCCCATGAGACATATCCAGATGTTCTCCAGCCCGTCTGCCTTAATTTCAAGCCCGGCCGCTTTTCCAGTATCGGTCCAACCATACGGACGGGCGGAATACAACGCTATGTACGCGTTCCCGACCCTCCCGAAAATCCAGCCCTTCGTCTCCTTTATCTCGTCGAACGCGGCCCTCGGGAAAAACGCGTGGGTGAAATGATAGATCGCCCTTTCTCCGAGCGCCTTCTTCGTGTCTATCTTATAAATCGCGAACAGAAGGTTCTTATATTGCCCCATGCGAGGGAGCCTGTTCTGTCCCGCCCAGAAAGTCGGTGTGCGGTCGGACCCGTCTTCGAGAGAACCGGGATTCGTGGTGAATACCACTGCGTCGGGACTCATTGTGGCTTGCCAGATATGGTGCTGGCTCCCCATAGTCCCGGGGCGGTAGTCGAGAGCGGACGACAACATGTAATCCGGAGTCCGGAACGACACCTTGTTTACTTCGCCGAGTAGTGTTCGGTCCGATTCGATGGGAGTGTTTTTAATCATGGCGCTTAGATCGCCGGCTTTTATCAACGCGCGCGCGCCCACGGCGTCTTTGAAAAATGGATGGTTCCACAAATTCTTATCGTCCGCCGTTTTCAGCGTTGTGTTCAGCACTTCTCTCTGCGAATACGCGCCCATGCCCCAGAAGGTCACAATCGATTCAGGGTCGTTGTAGTTAAGTCCGTAAGACGGCGCTTTTTCGATAGGAATGCCGTGCCGCTCCTTATTCAGAAACTCGGGGATGTCGAAGCTTCGGCCGAGAGCGATCACCGCATCCGGCGGCCGGTACGTTCCGACCGTCAGCGGCACGTCGAAAAAGTCATCAGTCGATGCAAAAGCCCCGACCCCCCAGACGATGCGATTGTGCGTTACTATTGCGTCCCGCCTGCCGCTCGTCACGTCATCGTAGTAAGCTCTGCCGTGGCTCGTCCCGTAAACACCGCGGAAGATATCGGAGCCGATGTCTATCAACATAAGGTCAACGGTCATCGCCGCCTTGAGTTTCACTTCGGGGTCCGCCGCGAAATTCGCGAGCCCGATCAGGCCCGGAAGGTCTTCACCGTAGTAAACGTTCGAGTCCCACTCGCTGAAACCCCATCGCGCCCGCCGTTCGATCCATTTCAAGATAAGAGCCTTCGCGTGTACGACATGCTCCCTTCCCGTTTTTCCGTCGTTCGTAAAAACCTCGTCCGGGAAAAGTTCGCCCGCGAGATACTCGCTCGAATGGAACATTATTTGATGGTTCTCCGTCCAGTAAATCATAGCGTCGGGCCCGGGCTCGTCGATCCAATACTTGAATTCGAGAAGCGCCCGTTCGAGCCTTTTCCGTTGTTCGTCCGTCAGATAATGCAATGTCCTGTCGAAGTTAAGCGCGATGGCTATCCTGATCGCTGAAAAATCCGCGCAGTCTTCCCGCTGCTTGAGTCTTTTTTCGACATAATCCACTTCGGCGTCGGCGACTTGCGTTTCGCGTCCGAGAGTTTTCGCGCAGATCGCGCCTAAAAGCGTGCGGCCCGCACGGTTCGCGCAGAATTCGATATATGCTTTTTTTCTCGCGTCGTAAGTCGGCGCGAACGACTGCGTGCTGAACTCCTGTTCACCCGGTCTCTGCCCCACCGTTATCGGCCGCTCCTTGGCTTCGGCGACGCCGCAGAAAAGGAATATCGAAAGCCCGGCCGACAAAATCATCAAGGCCGCGGCGAAACCCGCGGCCCGTGCAAACAAGTGCGATCTCATCTGAATTGCTCCGCAATATTTTCCGTGATTATAACCGATCGGCAAAACAAAATCAGCGCAAATTTTCATTCGCAAATGAAACGCCTTTAAAATCCGGTTTTCATCGGGAAGATTTCGAATCGAGAAACTCGAGAAGTACCTTATTGAATACCGTCGGCTTTTCCTCCTGCGGCATGTGCCCGCATTTGGGGATCATGACCATTTCCGAACCGGTTATCATCCTGTGCAGAACCGTCGCGTTCGTGGGGCTTATCAGACGGTCCTTTTCCCCCCACACTATCAGAGTCGGAACCTTGATTTTTTCTATTTCCTCCGGTGGAACCGAGAAGCTGTTCCTTCCGATCGTCGCGGCGGCCGCCGCGAGCGCGCCCTTCGTCCTCAAAGGCTTGAAATACATCTCTCCTTTTTCGGGTGTGATTCTCGAACTGTCGTAGAAGCAGCAGAGGTTGAGAGCGCCCTTTGTGGCCGCCGGGCTGTTCACGCTCTGAAAAAACACATTCAGCACGGGCGCGGTGAAGACCATCTTCATCAGGTTCCCCTTATGCGCTATCCCCGCGCTGTCAACGAGCACGAGCTTGTCAACTCTCTCGGGGTGATCGAGCGCGAAACGCATGGCGATTCCGCCGCCCATGGAGTTGCCCACAAGCGACACTTTTCCCTTCACGCCGCATGCGTCGAGAAATTTCAGGAGCTCTCCGGCGAAGGCTTCGTAGTCATATCCGAAATCCGAAGGTTTATCCGAGAAACCGAACCCCGGAAGGTCCGGCGCGAGAACCCGGTAGCGCTCCGAGAGCGCCGGAATGGTGTCTTTCCACGTGTAAGACCACGATGAAAATCCGTGTATAAGCAGGACGGGCTTCCCCTTGCCGGATTCATAATAGTGGATCGATACGCCGTCGCCGAGTTCTACTCTCGAACCGTCGATCGCGGCGTCTCTCGGGGCGACCGTTTCAGACGGATGATATATCGGAAACACCACGACGAATATTCCGAGCGCCGCG
>JAKLIR010000212.1 GCA_022709505.1 bacterium
GCGCTGACCGGGTCGCCTTCCCACGCCTTCTCGAAAGCTTCCTCGATGGTCGAGCCGGTTGCATATCCGCAGGGGTTGCAGTGCTTGATGATCGAGACCGCTTTTTCGGATTTGAGTTCGAGGACGGACGAGAGCGCCGCTTCGCCGTCGAGATAGTTGTTATAACCAAGCGGGCCGCCGTGCACCTGCCGGCAGTTCGGAAGATTCGGCCATGCAAGATCGTCTTTCCTGTACAACCACCCGACCTGATGCCAGTTTTCCGCGTAGCGCCCGAGTTGCAGGCCGTCCACATACTTCAGGCGTTTGGTCATCTTTCCTTCGAGCTTGTCGCTGAAATACGTGTTTATGGCTGCATCGTAGTCGGCCGTCCGCTCGAAAGCGATCGACGCGAGTTTCGCGCGGGTTTCGAGGGAGATACAACCCTTTTTCGCTTTCATCTCCGCCATGATTCCCTTATAGGAGGCCGGGCTGACCACGATCGCCACCCCTTCGAAATTCTTCGCGGCCGCACGGACCATGCACGGCCCGCCGATGTCTATGTTGTCAACCGCTTTCTCTATCGTGCAGTTCTTGTCCGCCGTAACTTTTTCGAACGGATAAAGATTGCATATCACCATGTCGATCTTCGGGATTCCGAGCTTCTTCGCCTGCGCCACATGTTCCGGTTTGTCGCGTCTGTACAGAAGCGCGCTTTCATAGTTGAAGCTTATCGTCTTCATCCTTCCGTCGAAGTAATCGTCCTTCGTGTTCCCGGTGATCTTCTTAATGGGCACTATTTTTATTCCCGCTTCGGCGAGAGCTTTGGCGGTCCCGCCGGTGGAGATTATTCTCACTCCGTTTTTCGCCAAGAATTTAGCGAACTCGACCACGCCTGTTTTGTCGCTTACGCTTATTACCGCTGTCTGTATCTTCAACATTTCATTTCCCCCCGTATGAATTCTTTATCGAACGCCGTCTCAAGATGGATGCGGCTATTATACGACATGGCGTTACATTCACACAATAATCCCGGCGTTATACGTTCCCGATCACCGCCGTCAGAAGTAAATTTTAAAGGTTCTTATCTCGTAAGGCTTTATATCGAACTTCAAAGCCCCGCGCACGACACGCACGGGAGCAATGTCTTTTTCGAGTGGGTCACACTCGATCGCACGCACGGCGGGTTTCAGGAAACCAACGCTCACCTCGCCGCGCCGGTTCTGCGCCTCGTAAAGCCTGACGATAAGCGCTTTCCCCTCGTCCTCTTTCTTCACGGCGGAGATGAAGACGTGGTCCCGATCGACTGTTATGAATGAAGCCGCCGACGCGAGCGTGCGCCCGCCGCCCGCCGCCGCCGCCGACATCGGATCGTTCAACTCCCACGCGCGCCTCTGCGTCTCCGCTTCGCGCCAGCCTCCGGCGTGCGGGTACAGACTGTAGGTGAAAGCGTGCTTCCCGATATCCGCCGTTGGGTCAGGCCGCCGCGAGCCTTTCAGAAGCGTCAGTCTCATCACCCCGCCCTGAATGTCGTGCCCGTACTTGCAATCGTTGAGGAGGCTCACTCCGTAGTCGCCCTCCGAAATGTCCGCCCAGAAATGTCCGCACACTTCGAACTTCGCCGCGTCCCAGCTCGTGTCCCTGTGCGTCGGGCGCTCGATATATCCGCATGAAAGATCATACTTCGCAGTCTTGCTGTTCACATCCACCGGGAACGCCGCCTTGAGAAGCTTGTCTCTCTCGGCCCAGTCGATCTCCGTCTCGAAATCGATTCTCGGAACACCGCGATAAAGTATTATGTTCTGAACGATCCGTGATTTCATGAACGCCCGTTCCTGCCTGATTACAAGGCGGACTGGGCCGCACTCCACAACCTCCGTCGATTTAACCGCCGGCATCTCGAACTCGCGGTCCTTGTACATCGGCACTATGTCCCACGCCGGGTAGCGACCCGGAACATCCTCAAAAAGCTGGAACCTATTTCCGCGCGCGCCCGGCTGCAGCACTTCCCGCCGAGCTTTCTTGTCATATATCCGGGAAATCGTTCCGTCCTTCGCGAACGTGAGAGAGAAAAACGCGTTCTCCGCTCCTTTAGCCGAAGCTTTGAACGGAATGCCGAAAGCTTCCGGTTCGCCGGGTTCGAGCTTGAACACCGCATAGCCCATCGGCGGCACGGCGCCGGCTTGAATCAAAAGCGTGACCATGCCGCCCTTCCTTCCGATCTCCTGATAAACCGTCTCCCGTCCCTTTTCGTCAACCACTTTGTATTTTTTCAAATCGGTTTTGAACTCGGCTTTGAAGACATCCCCGCGCTCCCACGACTGCATGTTGAACGCCGCGACGGCGGGCGCGCCGCCGCACGTATTTATCTTCGATGCGATATGCTTCAGAGAATCGTTCCGCACGGCGTTCCCAAGCTGTGTAACCACCGCATAATCCTTTTTTGCGTCCTCCCGCGCTTGTGTGACATGCGAGCCGGGGAGTATGTCGTGGAACTGGTTTTTCAGAATGAGTTTCCAGCCTTCTTCGAGAGTCTTCTCCGGATATTTCATTCCCAATCCAGCCGCGAAGAAAGAAGCGATCTCGGCGTTGCGATATAGGATTTCGGACTTTCGATTGAACTTTTTCAGGATGGCCTGAGTCGTGTAGGTGCCCCTGTGGGTTTCGAGGTAGAGTTCGTTTTTCCAGACTGGAATGTTGTCATTTGCGGCGGCTTCGGAGCGTTCGAAAAACTGTTCTCCGGAAGTGAACTCGGCGGCGGGCATTCCGGGGAAGCGCCGGAAGCGTCTTCCGGACATGATATCGTCGCGAGTGGGGCCGCCCCGTCCGTCTCCGTGCCCGTAGTTGTAGATCGATTCCGGGCAGTCGATCTTTTGCTTATATTCATCCCAGTTCGTCAGCATGATGTCGGCGTCGATCTCCGCGCCGAAGTGTGTGCAAGGCATGTGTGCGAGAAGCCGCGAGCCGTCCGGCCCCTCCCACCAGAACGTGTTATGCGGAAACTCGTTCGTGTCGTTCCAGATAACGAGCTTGTTCGTTATGAAATACTTCAGCCCGCAGCGCCGCATGATCTGCGGCATGATCCACGAATTGCCGAACACGTCCGGCAGCCAGCAGACCGAGGAAGTCACACCGAATTCTTCCTTCATGAATTTTCTTCCGACGAGCAACTGCCTGATCATCGACTCGCCCGATGTGAGGTTGCAGTCCGGTTCGACATACATGCCGCCGATCACTTCCCAGCGCCCTTTCTTCACGAGCGCTTTTATTTCCTTGTATATGTCGGGGTACAGAGCGCGCAGGTCTTCATAGAGCTTCATCTGACTCTGGCAGAAGAGGTATTCCGGAAACTCGCGCATGAGGTTCAGCATGGTGGAATGCGTGCGGCCGATCTTACGCAGGAACTCTTTGTAGGACCAGAGGTAAACGAGGTCTATGTGGCTGTGGCCGACCATGTTAAGCCGGCCTTCGTCCGCGTACATTTCGGATTCGTAAACTTTTTTCCCTATCAGTGCGCGCGCCGCGGCGACCGACTTCCTGAACGCCGCACGGTCGCTCGTCTCGAAATCAATGAGCGCGAGCGCTCTCTTCAGTTGATCGAAAAGGAACATCCTCGCCTCTCGAGCCGCGCGGTTCGATTCCATGGCCTCATACGCGCACTTCAAATCAAAATACGTTTCCTCCACCTCGCGATCGAGAACCGCGAGCGCCGCATCTTCGAACACGTGGTAAAGATCGGCGTCGTCCATCTGCCTTATGTACGCTTCGATCTCGAGGTTCAGAACTTCGCCGCCCTTCATCTTATCGGAGAGAAATACGATATCGTGCATCTCGTCGAGCCCGTGAAACGGCTTTCCGTTGAGACTCAGCAGAGCCTCTCCTCCGAGAACGATCCTGAGTACGCCGCACTCGCCCCGGTATTCTTTCGGGACCTTCACCGTGCATTTCAAGAACGCGGTGCGGTCTTCTCCGCCCCAAGTGTCACCCGGCTTGAACGGGCGCCACGTCCGGTCAATCCATTCATAATCTCCCGGCCCCCGGTACACGGCTTCCTTTATCCGCCAATCGACGAGTTTCACCGGATCGACGAGCCTTCTGCCTTTGAGGACTTCTATCTGCACGCCCATCCACTGGTCCGGCGTGTATGCGCTTCTCATCTTGTCCTTGATTCTCACTTTGCCGTTCATCGTCGTCCCCCGCCCGCAGGTTTATCAAACATGAAATGGAAGTGTATCATAAATAACGCCCGCAATGAAAGAGCCGCGCGCGCGCAGAGAGCCCGACGTTCCGGCGGCCGGAATTACTTCCCGCATCGTGCTGCGCCGGCAAGGTTACACACGCCGGTCCCTCTGATATAATTCTTTCAGCGCCGCCGTTCGGCGAGAGGAAAAACATGATCGGACCCGAGTCGAAAAACCCGGTGAAATTCAAACCGTTCTTCACTGTTTCGTTCTTCCTTTTCTGGTTTTTCTTTTATTCGATTTTTTCGAGCGGCATGCCTCCCAACGGAGACCCAGTGAACTACTTTCTCCTCGCGAGGAACATCGTGCTGCACGGCTCGTTCGGAATGGAGCGTAGCGAGGTGGTGCCTCTGGATGAAGGGCCGGACGGTGCTTTTTATTCCAAGTTCGGCTTGGGCCAATCTCTGCTCGAAGTCCCATTTTACGCGGCCGCGAATGCGATCGTGCCCGGACGGGACGCCGAGCCGTATCCATACGCATTCCATTACTTCGTTGCTTCTCTCAGCGTCCCTTTCGTCTGCGCGCTTTTGTGCGCGGCGTTTCTCTTTTTATGCGTTGAACGGGGATACCCGCGTCGCGTCTGCATGGCGGCGACGGCCGTGCTCGGGCTCGCCACGATGGTCTGGCCTTATTCAAAAACCGGCTTCAGCGAACCTCTTCAGGCGGCGCTTTTATGCGGCGCCGTCCTATACGCGTTCCGTTCGGCGAAAAATGCGTCCGCGGCATTGTCCGCCGGCGCGCTCGCCGGTCTCCTGTTCCTCACCAAGAACATCAACCTCGCCGCAGCGGCTCTCATCGGACTGTACATCCTCTTGAAGCACCGGAACGAATCGGGAAAAACCGCACGCGCGTTTTTATACTTCGCAATCCCGATCGCGGCCTGCCTGTGTTTCCAGTTGTACTATAATAATTTAAGATACGGCGAGATTCTGAACTTCGGCTATTCGACGGACCGGGACGCCCGTTTCGGTTTCTCGACCCCACTGCTCACCGGGTTGTACGGACTTCTGTTCAGCCCCGGTAAAAGCATCTTCACATTCATGCCGGTCGTCCTGCTTTCACTATTCGGCGCTGCCGCGTTTCATAGGAGAAACCGGGCCGAGAGCGCGCTTGTGTGGACGATAACCGGCGCCTTCGTTCTGATATATTCAAAGTGGTGGGCATGGCACGGGGACTGGAGCTGGGGGCCGCGATTCCTCATGCCGCTGTCGCCCTTGCTGCTGCTCCCGGCGCTGCCTCTGTTCGACGGTTTCCCGAAGATGAAAACTCTCGCAAAAGCCGCAGTGATTTCAACGGCGGCGGTTTCGTTCCTCGTCCAGATCCCGGGCGTCGCCGTGAATTTCAACGAGTACATAATCATGACCCGGCATGAAGTCCCCTATAATCCTTTTTACATGCCGGGGCGCGCGGACATCCGTGACGACCAGCTCGCAACCCACTTCATCCCCGATTTTTCACCGCTACGCGGCCACATCTATCTTCTCAAACACAATGTTTTCGACCGCGGGCTTTCGCAGGAGGAAATCCACGCAAGGATGTTGAAAGACTACCCGTGGAAGGGGCTGCTTAGAACCGCTCCGCCGTCGCAACCCGAAAGATTTCTCGGTTACGATTTCTGGTGGCTGCGCATCCCGTCGCTATTCCCGGAAGCCCGCGATTGGGTTTTCGCCTCTTTGTTGTTCATCTTGTTCTTCACACCTGTTTCTCTCGCCGCTACAATTATCTCCTATCGCCGTTCCGGGCGTTCATTGTGAACCGGAGCGGATGCTACTCGAGAGGCCGACGTCATGCGCAACGCTAAATACTTCGCTTTCATTTCCGTGATGACAGCACTGATTTTCATATCACACTGTACTCCATGCATCTCATCCCCTTCTCGCGCCACGAACAAAACGCTTGTGCGAAAAACCGACCCTATCGTGGTTAAGGGCGCCTCTCTTCCGACTCTTGTCGGCGCCGGCATCGAATCCATAAGGCTGTACGCGGCGGATGGGAAGGGGAAGCTGCGCCCCATACCGTTCCAGATCGACGAACGGACTCCGGCGGGC
>JAKLIR010000213.1 GCA_022709505.1 bacterium
ATCTCGGTACGCTCAACGGCAAGATACTCCTTCCGCCTTGCTTTTCATCCGCTATGAATCATTGCTCCCGAATCCAAATGACGGATTCGGGTTGAATGTTCGGTGCAAACCTCAATATAACAAGATATTGAGATCCGGCGGCATCCCGTCCGGCGCCGCGCCGCCCGGTTCGGGCGAAGTTATTAAAACCACTTTCGAAGATTTGAATTTTTTCATGAACTCCGCGAGCGAGGAATACCTCGCCTTCTTGTCCGCGATGATATCCTCCGCTTTCACTCCGAACGAAACGAGACCGATCCTCATTATCTCCGAAATATCCACCGGACCCCTCGTGTACCAATCGCTTGAAACCAGCACTTTCCCCGCCTTGCCGGTCCTATAAAGGAAAGCGGCCGCGCGCATGCGGGCGGACATCCCAGCGTCCGGAAAATCCACCGACGCGTCCGAAGCGTACCGTTCATAAATCACAACAGTATCGACGGGCGGCAACGATTTCAGTCTCTCGTCCGGTTGCCCGGCCGAATTTAGGACATTGTCGAAATCCGCCGCCGCGGGCGCTTCCGCCGCCGCAGCCTGCTTCACTCTGAAACCAGCATCTTTGAAGTTATATTCCGCCCGCCAGAGGTGCCCTTTCTGGCTCACGAGAAGCGCCTTCTTTTCCCAGCCGAGCCTGTCGAAAAGCAGAGCGCTGAACTTAGCGTTTTCAATCGTCGTCGAAGACCTCTCCTCCTCGAAAACCGCTTTTTCCGGAACACCGTAAGCGACGAGAGCGATCTTCATCATGCGCGCCTCGGAAATGTGCCCGCGTGTGAAGCCGCCCGTAACAACTATTCTGTCCGCCCTTCCCTCTTTAAAAAGGTTTAAAGCAGCCATGCACCGGGCAGTCTGAACCGAAGTCGGGGCATCCACATCCGCGGGGTAATGCCCGAGCACCACGGCCGGGACGGGGTCGGACCGCGAGGAAGGCCCCGCCGCGGAGAGCGCGCACTGAAACACACATGCCGCCGCGAGCAGTAGAAGACATATCGCTCCCGGAATTCTCATTGCTGGTGATTTCATGGTCTCAAGCCCATGGAGCGAAGAGCATCTTGCGCCATTTTGAGATCGGGCGTGTATTTGAGTTCGAGTTTGAATTGTTCGGCGGCTTCCTTGCGGCGTCCGAGTTTGAGAAGCATTTTTCCATATTCGAAATGCACGAGTTCAGCGGAGATATTCATTCCGATCGCTTTTTTGAAAGTCGCCTCGGCGAATTTATAATTGCGGCGGGCCGCCGCGTAAACTGCTGCATTGCGCAGAAGTATCGGAGTGTCGGTTTTCTCCGCGAGCGCGCCTTTGACATATTTCCCCGCCCGGTCGAGTTCGGCGCCGTTCAGAGCAAACAAATAGCCGACGTATGAAAGCGTCTCGGCGTCAATCCCCGGTACGGCTTCAATGCTTTTCAGGGTTTTTACGCTTTCGGCTTTCTTTCCCGTTCTGAACTGAAAATGCGCTATCGACAGCATTGCCGCGGTCTTGTAGTCGAGGTCCGACTTGAGTTCATGGTAGGAGAAATTCTTAAACTTCTCGGGAATGTTAATCTCAAACTTAGCTCCGGCCGGAGCATCCGTGCGCTCGTTCATTTTATCCTGATCCCGAAGGCGGATCTGTTCGAGAACCGTCGGATTCGGGAGAGAGGCCAAAAACGATTTCAGTGTTTTGAGAGCGCCGGCGTAATCTCCAATGAGTCCGAGCGCGTTGCCTTGGTAGAAACGCCAGCCGGCGGAAGTCATCAGCGGATAATCCGAAAGCAGCCGGAGAGGCGTCCCCGCCGCCGCCTTGCGGAATTCTCCAACCGCCGCCTTGTACTCCCCTCTCTTGCAAAACATTTTCCCTTTAAGCGCGGGCGGAAGGTTCCAGTCCGGATACAACCTTTCGGAAAAATCTGATGCGTCCGAAAGCGCGGCCTCGCTGTCCAACATGTAATAAATGCTCAATTGCATCGAAAGCAAATCCGGCCCGAAAAACGCATTTCCGAATGAACTGTTCACGACATCGAGCGCGCCGGTGAAATCGCGATTGCTTACAAGAACCTCCGAAAGCCCAAGATATGGAATTATGCTTACGGGCTGCACATCGATGAGCTTCCTGTACTGAGCCTCGACTTTGTCGTAATCGCTCGGATCGTTCCCGAGAGAAGAAATCCCGATCAGGATGTTCCCGGCGAGGTTGAACGACGTGTCGGGATTCTCCTTGTCCAGCGAATACGCCTTTTCGAGGCTTTTCACGGCATCGTCCGGCATCCCCGTTGTGGAATAAACCATTCCGAGGAACAGGTAAGTAAGTGGATTGTCCGGCCACGTTTTCGTTATCTCGTCGAGCATCTTCACGGCCGCCGGGAAATTGTGCTGTTCGCACTGTTTGATCGCTCTGTTCAGCGCCCAGTTGTACGTGCTGTCGGAATCCGAACCTTCCTTGAGAGCGACTTCTTTCGGGAAGGGGAGAGCACGCAGTCTCGAAATGCTCGAAGGGGCGATCAAGAAGAATCTGTCCGAGGATTTGACGCCCGATTCTGAAAGGTCCGGGGCGAGCTTCGCCGAGGAATAGTTATCGATGTTTCCGGGTTTTTCATCCCAAAAACGCATATCTATCACTTTTGTGAGATCGGTTTTCCGCGAAAGCGCTCCGTTCGCGGGGTCGATGAGCATGAGAGAGCCCTGTGTTGAAAGCAAAATGATTTTGTTTTTAAACATTAGAGCGGTTTTCACGAGAAGCTGGTCGGACTTGAAGCTCCAAGCCGGGTCTTGAGATTTCGCATATTTCAGTTCCGCGATCCTGTCTTCGATCGTCAGATCGGAGCCGGCGCTCAAGATATCCGGGTGAAAAACGGGGCCGCCGGACGGAAGGGTCCAGAAGTTCTGCTGATCGCTTGTGGAGGGAGCGGCCTGCCGGCCGGTCACGGCGTCGATTATCTCGTTTCCCCCGTCCTTATAATGAAGCGCCACAAGTTTTCCGTCGCGCGTGGCGAGCACGTTTTCGATCGACTTCCCCGACGCGCGCTTGGACCAGACCCTCTTTTTCGCCACAAGATCGAGCCTGTGTATTATGTTGTCGCTCGAAACGATAAGCGTCTCGCTGTCCGCGAGATACAGCGTGACTGGCGCATAGAACGCGAACGACCAATATTGCTTCCCCGTCTTCACATCAATGATGTGGAGAACGTTATCCGTGCTCACCGTGGCGAGCAGATCGCCGGTGAACAGAAAATTATTCACGTCCACATCCGGCTTTATTCTGTAAGTCCAATCCAGATCGATATATGTTTCAGCGCGCGCTGACATCGAGGCGCAACACAGAAAAAGAGCCGCAACCGCGGCCGCCATCAGCGAACATGCTCGAACACTATGTTTTTTTTCTTTTCCGGGACCAACGTCACCTGCTATTCTTCTCATGGAATTTCCTCTCGCGAAAATGCTTGAATTATGGTAGCAGATTGCATCATCAATATCAACCTGAACAGCCCCGGAAATTCAATGCGAACCCGCATTCATTTATGCGGCGCGACCTCTATTTTCTCGCCCCAAAACGGAACCACGAACGGAGCCCCCACCTTCGAAAGCTTGTCGTAAATGCGCTCGAAAGTAACTCTGCCGGACAACGGATGGCTGACTTCGAGTTCGTGCGTACTCATCACAAGCGCGGGATGCACGTATTCGAGGAGGGAATCGAGGTTCGGGCACCACGAGTTCGGGATCAACACGTCGATATCGAGCGGCGGCTTGAAGCGGACATACCATTCATCTCCCTTGAACGGACTCTCGTTCTCGTCTCCCGTCGAAAGTATCCGCACGCCGTCCGGAGTTTCGATCAGATATGAATTGTTAGGCGTCCCTCCTTGAAAGCTCGGGAACGCCGTAATGCTCACGTCCTTCAGTTTCAACGCGCCTTCGCGGAGGCAGGTCGCCCCCTTCGGGCTTCGTACGGCGGCGCACACCCAAGGCGGGCCTATCACCGATTTACCCTCCGACAAAAAGCGCCGGATCACCCGGATGTCCGCATGGTCGTGATGCTCGTGCGTTATCAATAGGACATCAACTTTCGAAATGAATTTCTTAAGTTCGTCGAAGTCCCACGATATGCGGTCCATACCCTGAATCAGATCGACCGCGATCGTTAAATTTCGCGTTTTGATCGCCGTCGAGTGGTTGTAAAGCTTCCATATCACCGCGCCGGAAGCGACCTGCACGGAGTCGAAGTCCGCGATGAAAAATGAAATGCGATCCCTGAAAAAGCGCCCCGCGGCGGGATTCCGCCCTATCGCCAAATCAAGCATGGGAGCATCCAACGTCTTCAGAATCGCCTCGCGTTCGGCGTCGTTCGGCTTCACCGGCGGCCGCGAAGCAAGATACGCCTCCACCTTGTTGAATATCTCTTCGTATCCGCTCGATTTGTCCGACGCAGCCGCCCTCAAATTCGCCGGAATCGCAAAAACAATCACAATTAAAACAATCAGCAGCCGTTTCGCATTAAACTCGACTTCTCTCAAATCGCTTCCCCTCTTCTTTCTCTTTGTTTTTCGCCCGCAGCCATAAGGTTTCCCGATACATTTCGAGTTTTTAATTATAATCAAATGAATGAGAAAATATAACAGATTCGCACCGGCGCCGGGCGCGGGTTATAAAGCGGCGGCCTCGGCGCACAAAAAAATTCCGCCCGGCTGAAAAAAATATTGTTATGCTATATAATCTCTGGCATTATATTGAGGATAATATATTGAAGTAGCAGCATGGTCCGGATTACGAGGGCTATAGTTGGAGTTTGAATTTATGAAAGAAGAAGTTTATCCCGAAGGCGACCTGCTCGACATCAACGGTGCGGCGGAATACCTCGGGGTGAGTTCAAAAACGATCCGGCGATACATAAAAGCCGGGAAGATTCGAGCGAGAAAAGTGCGGAACGTGTGGTTCTGCCCGCGGCCTGAACTGGATAAATTAATCGCCGTGGAAGCCCCGCCCGCCCCCGTAGCGCCCGAAGCCGCCCCGGCCGCAGCGCCGGTCGTTCAGTTTGACCCGGCCGCTCTCATCGAACCGGTTCTCGATCAGATCAAGCCTTTCCTCGAAGAATTCAAGGGCAGCATGCGCGAGGTGGACCGCAAACTGTTCCTCATTTCGCAAGAGCGCGAGAACCAGCACACCCGGCCGGACCTTATCGAGAAAGAACAGGAGATAGATTTCCTCAAATCGGACAACCAGCGTTTGATAGAGGAAATTCAGTTGCTCAAAAAGGAGCTTGCGGACCTTCGGCTGAACGGCCCGAAGGACATTCAGATACTGAAGAACAAGGTCGAAGAGGTGGACACCCTCAAGGCGACGATCGCGTCCAATGAGCGCGGCTTATCACTGCTCAGGCAGGAAGTGCGGGACAGGGATGAGATCACAAGGCGGAACGAACAAACGATTAAAGAGTTGAAAGAACGCCTCAGAGTCGCCGAGGAGGAAGCCGCTTCTCACAAAAGCGCGAAAAGAATCGGGTTGCTCGGATCGCGAAAAGCGCGTCCCTTCGATCCCGATAGACTGGCCGGTTCTCCCGAATGAAAAAATACTTTTCGCTCCGCGAAATATCACTTCAGCTCGGAATCCCGAAGAGCACGATCGTTAAGTATAAGGATTATTATTCCGAATTCCTTCCGATGGCCGGAGACGGCAAGAGAAAGAAATTCGAAGAAAGCGCGCTCAAGGTTCTCGGCGACATCCGCGAACTGAGGGAAGACAAGAAACTCGATTGGATGGAGATAAAGGACATACTCGCGAGCAAGTACGGCGCAAGCACCGCCGAACAGACCTCCGCAACGCAGGCGCTCCAGAGCGCTCCGGCCGCGAGTCCGCACGCCGCAGCGCTGTACGCGCAGAAATTCGAACAGTTCGAACATCTCGTGACCATCATTGGAAGCGAAATGCTCAAACTTGAGAATTCCATCAATAATATCCGCGCCGCCTCCGACGCGAACGCCTCGATCACCGCGAAGACCGCGAAACGCCTCGATGCGGTTGAAAGAAAAATCGACATGGCGCTCGGCGAGCTTCTCACGAGAGACAAAAAAAGCGCGCTCGACATGAAGGAACTCATGCTCGCCGTCCGGAGAGAATTCGACAAGGTGAACGTAACGGTTCAACATCTGTCTGAAGAAACAGCGGACCTAAGCGCCTCGCATCCGTCGTCGGCTGAAGGAATGGACAAGCTCGAACAGAAAATAGACAAGCTGATCTCGGAA
>JAKLIR010000214.1 GCA_022709505.1 bacterium
CATGTTGCCAACGCAGTAGTGAACCACGCCGTTCACGAGGTAAGTCGGGCTCGCGTGAGTCGTCACTTTACTCGTCTCGACGCAGCCGCCCTGATCAATGGCGACGTCAACGATGACGGAGCCGGGCTTCATGTTCTTAACCATTTTCTTCGTAACGATCTTCGGAGCTTTCGTTCCAGCTACGAGAACGGCGCCGACTACGAGGTCCGCCTTGGTTACGGCTTCTTCGACCGCGCTCGGGTTGGAAGCTATCGTCATCGCGCGCCCGCCGAGGATTTCGTCAACCTCGCAAAGTCTGTTCGTGTTGAGGTCGAGGATGGTCACTCTCGCGCCCATGCCGACCGCGATCTTGGCCGCAGCGAGCCCGACGACGCCGGCGCCTACGACCGCCACATCGGCCTGAGGTGTCCCCGGCACTCCGCTCAGAAGGATTCCAAGCCCGCCGTTTCTCTTCTCGAGGCACTGGCAGCCGACCTGCACGGCCATTCTTCCAGCCACTTCGCTCATCGGCCTAAGCAGCGGAAGCGATCCGTCCGCCAACTGTATCGTCTCGTACGCTATGCCCGTGACGCCTTTTTTCATCATCGCTCTCGTGAGCTCTTCTGCTGCTGCAAGATGCAGATATGTGAAAAGAAGCTGTCCCTTGCGGAAATGCGGGAACTCCGGAGGAAGCGGTTCCTTTACCTTCATAACCATATCCGAGCTTTTGTAAACCGTCGCGAGATTCGGAACGATTTTTGCTCCGGCGCCCGAGTATTCGGCATCCGAAATACCGCTGCCCACTCCGGCGGATTTCTCGATCAATACCTTGTGTCCGGCGCTTACCAACATCTTCACTCCGGCCGGTGTGATCGCCACCCTGTTTTCATCCTGCTTAATCTCTTTCGGCACTCCTACTATCACGTTTGCACCTCGCTATGTAAGATTTTATTTTTTCCCGTTCTGCCCTTTGCGGTCGTGCCTCCCACACCGCTCGGGCATCGCCCGCTTACTCCGGCCGTTGGTGTGTTGGGCGGATCAGGAGTTTTCCTAAAGGTATTCCTCCCACTTGTTCTTACGAAGTATTTCTATCACCTGACTAACGTCCTGCGCTCTATCCTTTGAGCACACGAGCAGCGCATCCTCCGTCTCCACTATTATAATATCTTCCACCCCAATCGCCGCCACAAGCTTTTTAGGACTATATATCAGCGTGTTCTTGGAATCAATGGACAGCTTTCTTCCGACCGCCGCGTTCCCCATCTCGTCTTTGGGCCATACTTCGTAGAGAGACTCCCAGCTTCCGACATCGTTCCAGTCGAAAACTCCCTGCACCATCGCCACTCTGTCCGATTTCTCCATAACCCCCACATCAACCGATATTGACTCGAATCTGTTGAAGTTTTCGACAATGACTTTTGTTTCGAGCGGCGTATCGAGCGCGGCGGCGATCCGCATCAAACCCGAATGCATCGATGGCAGATGTTTCTCCATTTCATTAAGAAAAGTTTCCGCTTTCCAAACAAACATACCGCTGTTCACGAAATGGTCAGGATCCGAGGCGAACCTCTCCGCCGTCGCTTTGTCCGGCTTCTCGATGAATCTAACCACCTTGCGCGCGGGTTCTCCCTCGCACTTTTTCAGTATTTCTCCGGCCTGTATATAACCGAAGCCCGTGTTCGGAGTATTCATTTTGATGCCGAAAGTCACGAGCGCGTCGAATTCAATCGCGATCTGCTCCGCGAACCTGACGTCCGAATGAAAAGATGCCGTGTCGTTAATGAGATGATCCGCCGCGAAGCACGCCATGATCGCACCCGGCTCGCGATGTTGTATGATCACGGCGGCAAGCCCGATGCACGGCGCCGTGCTTCTTCCACGCGGCTCCGCAAGAACGTTTTCATGAGGAATGATCTGTACCTGTTCTCTGATTTCATCTATGAGGAGATTGTTTGTCACGATCAACAAGCGCTCGGGACCGCACAGAGGAAGAAGGCGGTTCACCGTATCCTGTATCATCGTGTTCTTACCGACGATGTTCAGGGTTTGTTTGGAGGATTTTTTTCTGCTTCGGGGCCAGAACCTCGAACCTCGCCCTCCGGCCATTATTACACAATACATTTCCTGCACTCCGTCATTTCCGTTAAGGAACGGGTGGCGTAGCCGGCCCGGCCGCTCCTATCGCGTAGAAATCCGTCATATACTTGCGGGCAACTCTCATTATATCATCGGCCGTGATTTTTTCTATCACGGATGGATATTTATCGATGCTGTCGAACGGCCTGCCTTGATATTCGAGATCGCTTATCAGCGCCGCGGCCTGTTCGTTAGTTTCCAAATCGAGCGGCATCCGCCCTATCGCAAAACTCTTCGCGTCCGACAATTCCATTTCGGACACCGGATCATTCTTAATCTTATTTATCTGTTCTTTCAAAATATCTATAGCCCGCTGGAAGTTTTCAGGTGCGAGCCCTGCCGTGATCTGGAACGTCGCCGCCGAGGTTTTCGGAAGATAGTATCCGTAAACGTAATACACGAGGCCTTCCTTTTCCCTCATCTCATTGTACAGCCGAGACGTCAAGTCCGTTCCTGCGAGAATATCGGTCATCAGCCTGAATGTCTCGTAGTCGGGATCCGTAGGTTTCAGGCTCGGGAACCCGAGGAAAAAAACCTCCTGCATCTTTTCCGGCAAGGACATGGTTTTTATAACGGTGATCGGCAGCGGGGCGGGAACGGCCGCGTCGAATTTCACATCGTCCGGCGATTTCCAGTCGCCGAAATACTTTTCCGCCAGCGCCACGGCGTCAGAATCCTTCACGTCTCCGGCGACTACTATGATCGTCCTGTCCGGCCTGTACGTTTCTGAGTGGAAAGCTTCGAGAGCGCCGGGAGTCAAGCCTTTCACGCCGGATGCGGTTCCAAGCACCGGATTCGAATAAGGATGCCTTGAGTATATCGAATCAACGAAAGCCTGCCACGCCATCTGCCGCGTGTCTTTCCCCATTGCCGCTATGTCGGCCGAGAGCACTTCCTTCTCGACGTTCACCCCTTCAGGCGGGAACAAGGGATTCGTAATAACGTCCGCGAGTATTTCAAAACCACCGGCGAATTCCTTCTTCAAATATTTGCCTGTGAAAACCACAGTCTCGTTGCCGCAACTCACGGACATCTCTGAACCGGCGTATTCGAGCGCCATGTTTATCTCGTCGAACGTCCTCTTCTTAGTGCCTCTTCTCAAAGAGCGCGCTGAAAGTTGCGCCGTTCCCTTCCCGTCCTTCGAATCCCCGTAGGAACCCGCGCCTCGGATCACGCCTTTCACGTGCACGCTCGGGAACGTGTGGTTTTCATATACGAGAAGCACGAGGCCGTTCTTCAAGACGTGCCTCTTTATTCTTGATGCGAACTCGAATTTTCCGGTTTGCGGCGTTTCCGGCGCCGCCTTTTTCTCTTTCGCCTCTATTTCACCTTTCGCATCGGAAGAAGTCTTTCCGGCGCCGAATCTTCCATAATCAACGCCGTGTCCGCTTTGTTTTTCGATTGCACCGCTCGGCGCTCCGGTCGGGACGAGAATCCCCACCGTTCTATTCGTAGGCGTAAAGTATTTTTTCGAAACTTTCATCACATCTTCGGCCGACACCTTCTGGATCGATTCAAGATAGCGGTCGAGGAAGGAATAGTCGCCGGCCGTAAGCTCGAACCAGCCGATCTTCCTACCATAAGCGGTTATTCCCTCGTTTTCGAACGTCTCACGCGCCGCAAACCTGTTCTTGGCGCGTTTAAGCTCGTAATCCGTGACTTTTTCAGTTTGAAGTTTAAGAATCTGCTCGTCGAGTTTCTTTTCTATCAGAGCGGTGTCCGTACCGGGTTGCGCCTCGACCTCGATGTAGAAAAGGTATGGGTCCTGATTTGTGTCGTGCGTCGCATCCGCCGAACTTGCAAGTCCAGTTTCGACGAGCTCTTTTCTTAGGCGGGATTCGAGCCCGCTGGAAAGAACCTCCGAAACGACCTCGAGCGCAGGGCTGTCGCTCCCAGTGATCGACGGCGCATGCCAAGCGTAAACCACATAGGCGAGATTCGATTTATCACTCGGGAAAACAATTCTCTTCTCCACTTTTTGTTCGGGTTCGACAGCGCGCATCGGCGGCGGCGCCGGGGCCTTCGGAATTTCTCCGAACGCACTCTTTATCTTTTCGATGACTTTTTCCGAATCCATATCGCCCGTCACGACAACGACGGCGTTATTCGGCGCGTAGTGCGAAGCGTAATAAGCCGTGATGTCATCATGGTTTATACCCATGATATCCGTCATCCAGCCTATTATCGGCCATCCGTATGGATGCACCTTGAACGCGACGGAGTTTATTTCCTCCCAGAAAAGACCGGTCGGGCTGTCTTCATTCCGCATCTTTCTTTCTTCCGCGACGACAGGCCTTTCCATATCCACGTCCTCGGGCTTCAACAGCAAGTTCTTCATTCTGTCGGCTTCGATATCTATCGCCGGGTCGAGTTTCCCGGACGGGAGAGTTACGTAATAAACCGTGTAATCGACGTTCGTGCCCGCATTCCCCGAGCCGCCGAGGCGACGGATTATTCTGTCCGTCTCCCCTTCCTGCGGGAAATTCTTCGTCCCCTTGAACGCAAGGTGTTCGAGAAGATGTGAAATGCCGGTTATGCCGGTGGATTCGTTTCGCGAGCCGACACGGTACCACACAGAAAGGCTCACCACAGGAGCGGTGTGAATCTCTTTCGTTATAACCGTGAGCCCGTTCGTGAGAATCGTCCTTCTCGCGTCCTTCCCCGGTTGCGAGAAAGTTTCCACTGAGAACGACGCGCAAAGCACCGTTGCGAGTGCAAGGAGGGCGATGCCGAATCTTTTCATATAGATGTTCCTCTTTCAGATCTTCGCGAGCGCCTGCTCGAGATCGGCGATGATGTCTTCCACATCCTCAACTCCCAAGGCGAGCCGCACGAGTTGATCCGTCATTCCGATATCATATCTCTGCTTGCGAGTCATATCGTAGTATGTAATCGACGCGGGATGGGTGATGAGAGTCTCCGTACCGCCGAGGCTCGGCCCCATCTGCGCTATCTTCAGATTCCTCAAAAATCTCTGAACGCCGCTCAACGTCGCGTCCACCTCGAAGCTCATGCATCCCCCGAAGCCCTTCATCTGTTTCTTGGCGATCTCGTGGCACGGATGGCTCGGCAGCCCCGTGTACCACACACGCTTCACGCGAGGGTGTTTTTCGAGGTATTTCGCAACTTCCATCGTGGTCCTGTTCTGCCTTTCCACCCTTAGCGCGAACGTTTTCAATCCGCGAATAAGTAAATACGCCGAGTGAGCGTCTGTGCATCCTCCGGTGGTTTTCTGGTACGCCCTTATCTTTCCCACCAGATCCGCATTCCCGAGCACCACTCCCGCCATTATATCGTTGTGACCGGCGAGATATTTCGTGGCGCTGTGGATCACGAGATCGACACCGTAATCGAGCGGTTTCATGTTGTAAGGCGTCGCGAACGTGGAGTCCAGAAAAACGAGAACTCCGGCTTTTTTACCTATCTTCCCTATTTTCCCGAGATCGACCACATGCCCGTACGGGTTGGTCGGCGACTCGGAAAAAATCACTTTCGTGCGCGGAGTGATCGCTTCCCCGACCGCCTCTGCGCAAGGTTCGGCGATCGACACTTCGATCCCGAAACGCGGGAGATCATTCTTGGCGAACTGGAGTGTCTTTTTATAGACATCTCTTGTGATGACAAGATGGTCGCCCATCGATAGGTTCGCGAGGAGCGCCGACGTCAGCGCGCTCATCCCGCAATCGAAAAGCTGCGCGTCTTCCGCCCCTTCGAGTTCCGCGAGCTTGAGTTCGGCCGTCCGTGTCGTGGGAGTGCCGTATCTCGCATATTCGAATCTCTTCTTATGTCCGGATGTGTATTCCCTGATGTCGTTCTCGTCCCTGAAGATGAAAGTCGAACTCTGCACTATCGGTACGGTTACTGAATCGCCGTACTTGTGACGTTCCTCACCGCCGTGCACTGACTTCGTTGATATGCCCAAGGGCCTCTTCGTTCCCTTACCTGTCTTTTTCTTATCCGCCATTTCAGTTACCTTTCTCCGCGCTGCATTTTGCGATTTTCAGGTCCGATTCTATCGCCTTGTAAATCGCATCCCTGACCTTTGAATATTTGGCTT
>JAKLIR010000215.1 GCA_022709505.1 bacterium
ATACCGAAAAAGACAACCGTCACAACCACTGCCGCAACCGATGCGACGCGGCGAATCGTTTCCATTTTCATCTCTTCCTCCGGATTCAGCAGATCAAATGCGCCAGAGTTCACAATTTAATACGTTTTCGACGTGCGCGCAAGAGCGAGATCGGAGTTGCTTTTCCGGTTATCTCGTTCTCAGAGAATATCATTTGATATATTTGTTAAAGAACGCCATGTCCTCTTTCAGCCAGCCGTTCTTGATCGCGAGCTTCATGACTTTCATCGGGACCTGAAGGCTCGCCTGATCGACCGGGACGAATTTCCCGTTCACCATCTGAAACGCGAATTTGAACTGCGCGAAGTCCTTGTCCTTATGGGCGTTGAACATGATTTTTTTGAGTTCTTCTATCAAAGCGCCGTCGAGAGAGCTTCTCGCGATGAATATGATGTTCGTTTCCGCCGGAGCGCAATAAACCGGCTCGAATATCGCATCTTTCTGACGCAGCATTCCGGAGAGCCATATTCCCGTGTCCGCCGAAATGAAAACGTCTATTTCCTTCTTCTGGAGCAGCGACACTATGTTATTCGGTGGAGAATCCTGAATGAAGCGGATGGAACTGAAATATTTGTCCAGAGGCGAGTTGACTCCCTTCGTGGACAGCAAGTACCGCGTCGGAACAATGCCGACCCCGCCCCATTTCTTGCCCTTCATCTGCGTGACGTCCGTGAATTCGCCCTTCCTCGCGTACAAACAATAATTCGTCACGGGATTCTGATTGATCGTCATTATGAACATCGGGACCAGACCTTTGGAGCCTTTAAGCACCGCTTCGGCGTAGTCGGTCCCGCTCATGAAGCTGATGTCCGCCTTCCCGGCTTCCAATTGTTTTCTGACCTCATACGCCACTTTCTCGCCTTGCTTGTACGGAATTTTCCGAATCACCACATCGGCGCTTATCTTCTTCGCGAGAGTGGTCACCATGCCTTGGACGATATCCTGCATCTTCGTCGATTCGAGCCCGGCGGGAAGCGGCGCCAGAAAAACCAGTTTCTTCGGCGATTCAGCCGCAAACGAACAAGCACCGAACAATAAAGCAAACAACGTGCAAAGCAATACTATTCTTCTCATGGCAGCCTCTCTCTTAGTCCGGCGCTGCTCATTGCGCCGCCTCGTCATTTTGAATACTTTTTGAAGAATGCCTGTTCCTCCCGTTTCCAGCCTTTCTTCTCAGCGAGCGCGGCTATCGCGCTTATCTTCGCCATGTCCGCTTTCTCGATCGGCACGAAACGGCCGTTCACCATCTGAAATGCAAATTTGAACTGAGCAAAATCCTTGTCCTTATGAGCGTTCAACATTATTTTCTTCATCTGTTCCGCGAGAGCCGGATCGAAAGTTTTCCTCGCGGCGAACACCCACGTGTGATCAAACACTTCGCAGAAGGCCGGCTCGAACCCGGCGTTCTTTTTATTGAGCGCGCCGGAAATCCATACGACCGATTCATAAGCTGTAAAAACATCGATCTTCCCCGCGAGCAACGGGTCCGTGACGTTCGTGATCGGCATGTCCGGAATATAATTTATTTGAGAAAAAAACTTGTCGATCGGCATGTCGAAACCATTCTTGTACAGTATGTATCTCGTGGCGAGGGGGCAGATACCGCCCCATTTCTTCCCTTTCAATTGGGCAACATCCTTCACCTCTCCCTTCCGGGTGTACAGGCAAACGGGCGCAAGGGTTTTATTGTTCATGCTGAGAGTGAAAAGCG
Organism: bacterium; assembly: GCA_022709505.1. Lineage (GTDB taxonomy): Bacteria > UBP15 > UBA6099 > UBA6099 > UBA6099 > JAKLIR01. The sequence goes on from JAKLIR010000215.1 coordinate 1,751, forward strand.
GATTCAGCGTTTTATCGCCTTTCGCCGCGGCCGCCGCGTACTCGAATCCGGGCAGATACGCTATGTCGATTTTCCCGGCGGCCAGATCCTTGCGCATAATCTCCAAAACATTCTGTCCGGGCCGGTAGGACATCTTTTTTATGACGATTTCACCGCCGACCTTCTTAGCAAGCACTTTCGCTATACCGGTCAGTATATCGTTCAGCTTTGTGTCCTCGAGGCCCGCGGACAGCGGTATTGCGAGAATTATCTTCTTCTGCTGCGCCTCGGCGGTCGCCGCCACGGCGGCGATGAGCAACAACGACAAAAACATCGAAAACATTTTACGTCTCATAAGTTGTTCCGCTTTCGTTCGGTATCCGACGTCCGGCCCCACCCGATACTTCGCTCGCGGTTCACCCCTTTCCCAATGTGTCTTCTTACAACATTTAATTACATTTCCTACTTAGAATCTTACAGTTTTAAATGGAAAAAACAACTTTGTTTTTCAGCGGCGGGAAAGCGACGCCCGTTTTGTTTCGAAACCCGCTTTCAAAAATAAGCTAATACCGCTATAATTCGGAAAACTTATTGTTTGAAATAATAACATAGTGAGAAAGGTGAATTATGGCTGACGTCCGAAATTTCAGGAAATACATCGAGGAGCTTTCAGGCAACAATATGTTGCTCGGCAAGATGAAAACACTCGAAAGAAGAAACGAAAAACTCTCCGCCGAACTGGCTGAAATCAAAGCGGAGCTCAAGCTTATTAAGAAGACCATGGCGAAGCCCGTCCCGAAACCCAAGGGAAGAAAACCGAGGCCGATAATAAGGATCATCGAAGACGAATTGAAAAAAAAGAACGGCCAGTCCATGAAGGTCACGGAAATCGTGAAAATTCTCAAGAAAAAGAAGATAAAGACAAAAGCCCGGAGCTTATATACGTCCGTGGCGGCGTCCATGGCGAACAGCTCCAAATTCGAAAAATGCGGAGTCGGGGAATATAAGCTCGCGACAGCACCTAAGGCGAAGTCCAAGCCCGCGCCGGCGGCGGCGAAAAAATAAAATCGCCCGGCGGGTTTCTCGTCGGACTTATTCTGATAATGTACAACATCGCCATCAAGGAAAAATTTTCCTGCCCCCCGGCGGAATTGTTTTCAAAGGCCGCCGTTGACTATGAAGGGGCGGAAAAATTCATGCCCAACATAGAAAAAATAGACATCCTGTCCAAGGAAACACTCGAGGACGGGGTTGAAAAGATAACGGCCCGGTTTCACGCGCGCTCGGTGATTCCGGAGATTGCACGCCCGCTTCTGAAGCCCGAAATGCTCACGTGGATGGAAGAGATATGGTGTGATTCGAAAAATCTGACCATAAAGTGGAACGTCATATCCGATTACATGCCCGACAACGTTCACTGCGGCGGCGAGACCCGGATATCGGAACACGACGGCGGATCGCTGCTCGAGATAAGCGGTGTGCTCGACATCAAACCGGCGCCATTATTCGGCGCTCCCGAATTCATTGTTAAAAAAGTCATCGAAGTGGTCGAGCCTTTTATCGGCGGAATGATAAGGCAGAACGTTCGAAGATATTTTATTAAGGTTCTCTCCGCCGGCAGACCTTGAGGAGCTCACCGAGAGATGAAGCGAAAGAAACGCGACTCCGCGGACGGTATCCGGTTCGAATGCAAAGCAGGATGCACGGATTGCTGCAAGATTCCGGGGCTCGTCTTCGTTCATAAGGACGAGATTCCGGGAATGGCCGGATTTTTCGGAGTCACAGCGGAAGAATTCGAAAAAACCCGGCTCGCTCCGTACTTCGGCGACATATTCCGTTTCAGCTTTCCGCAGGAAGAACCTTGCATATACCTGACGGACGAAGGATGTTCGATCTATCCCGTCCGCCCGATACAATGCCGCACCTTTCCGTTCTGGCCGGACAACATGAAAAAACCTGAAAACTGGGAACAGGTGATGAACCTCTGCCCGGGCGTCGGCAAGGGACGCCTGCACTCGATGGATGAAATCACGAAAGTCGCCCTCGAAGCCTCAAAGCTGTATTTCCTGTAAATGTTTCTTCGTTCCTAATTCGCGGTTCGTTTGATTTCACCGAAAATAACGACGTCCCGAGTTCCATTTCGTATGTTGCATAATGTCATATTTATTTTATAAGGAAACATAAAATATCCGCCATTCACTTATACGAGCATTCATCCCCTTCTCCGCCGGCATAATCAAGACGCGGGCGGAAGAGAAGCAATTTACTTCGCCATGATTTCCGTCAACGACTAATTAAATCACGCGGAGCGGAATCCTTGCGAAAAGATAAACATGGAAAAGAAGAAACGAAGTTTTATAATTAATAATCAGCGATGAAAAATACGCAGGAAATATTAAACCCGAATCCGCCTATTGGATTCGGGAGAGATGATTCAGAGCGGATGAAATGCAAGGCGAAAGGAGTATTTTTGAAGTGAGCGTACTGAGATGTACGTGAACAAAAAAATGCGACGACAACGAAGCAGTTCGCCGCTATGAACATTGCACCGGATTCGACGTACTATTGACGAATCCGGGTTAAAAGCTCCCGGGAATTCCGGGCGCAGCAACACCAGCCCCGAACTATCGGCGCTCCGCTCTTTCCTTGAGCGGAGACATATCTATAATTATGATGGTGAATCTGGCGGCGGGAAATCCAAAGGCCGGGATGCTCGTGGAGTGTCAGAGCGATCACGCTGAACCCGGCCGGACGGCTGACAAGTTGGGATAATAAAAGATGATAATAGAAACAGCGGATATATCGGACGCCGGGAAAATCCTCGAATTGCAGAAGCTCGCCTACATGGACGAAGCAATGCTTTATTCGAATTTCGATATCCAGCCTATGACGGAAACATTGGAAGACGTGTGCTCGGAATTCAGCAACCAGTTATTCCTCAAAGGAGTCGAAGACAATCTGATCATCGGATCGGTAAGAGGAATGGAGCAAGACGGCGCGTGTCTCATAGGAAGGCTTATCGTGCATCCGAACCACCGCGGGAAAGGCTTCGGATCTCTCCTGCTCGAAGCGATCGAAAACTCCTTCCCGCAATGCGGCAGATTCGAACTGTTCACCGGCGCGCGCAGCGAAAGGAACCTGAACCTGTACCGCAAGCACGGATACTCCGCGTTCAAAACCCTGCCCGCGGCCCACGGTCTCGAACTGATCTATCTCGAAAAAATCGTTTGATTTCCTTTTAACCTACATTTTTCACCAATGTGGGTTGAAATCGGAAAAAGAGATGAGATACAAGACGCATCGAGCGAGAACGAGAGAGCATACTGTTTCATTCCGGATTCATTAATAGTACATCGAATCCGCTGCAATGTTCATAGCGGCGAATAGCTTCGTTGTCGTCACATTTTCTCGTTCACGTACATCCCGGTACGCTCGCTTCAAAAATGCTCCTTCCGCCTTGCTTTTCATCCGCTCTGAATCATTGCTCCCGAATCCAATCGGCGGATTCGGGTTCGTATGTGACCGAGTTCGAGTCGATGATGCAACACAGTAGATCGCTCTTTTTTACGATTTCCCGGAGCTTATTTCAGGAATAACGGCCGCCCGTCCGCCCCGTACCTTCCGTTCCTCAAAAACTCATAATGTAAGACGAAATTCTTATAGAACGGAATACCCACGGCTTCCGAATTGAAAGTGGAAGTGCCGATAAGCCCTCCCCCGTCCGATCCCACGGCGCTTATCATCCTTCTGACTTCGGCGCCGACGTCGCCGTCTTTCACGAACGGGAAAATGCTCTGTACGTCGAGCGGCGACATGAAGCAGATTTTCCCCTTGTATCTTTCCGCGAGGTAATCCATTCCGATCGAATCTATGTCTTCCTTCTGGAGCACGTCGAGCCCGATTTCAATGAGATCATCGAGTATCATTCTCAGATTGCCGCAAGAATGCATGAAGACCTTCAGGCCCCGCGCGTGCGCTTCTTCAATCAAGCGCGAATACCTCGGCTTGAACATGCGCCTCCACATCGCCGGCGAGATCATTATCCGGTCCTTCATTCCCCAATCGTCATAAAACATCACCGCATCGCACCCGAGCCGTGAATATTCTTCGATCATGCCGATCTGCCACTCCTCAAGAATCCTGTCGAGGAGTCGCTCCACGCCGGACGGGTTCGACCCGAGGTCCTCCATTATTTCACTGAAACCGCGCAGAAAATGCGACCTCTCCCATATCCCGTTCCCTATATCGGCGAGTTTGAATTTCCCCGCGCCGAACACTTTCGCGAGGCCGGCGAATGTTTCGAATCTTTCCGGCCTGTGCGGATCCGGTATCAGGATCGAATCCACATCGTCCATGCTCTTCAGTGGATGGCCCACCACCTCGCCCACGTTGTCCATGCGGAACGATTCCCAGACGCAGCCGAACT
>JAKLIR010000216.1 GCA_022709505.1 bacterium
TTCAATGACAATGATTCGAAGATGTCGAGCAACTCCGCGAACCCTTCTCCGTTTGCCAGTCCGTCCAAAACAGCTATCCCTTCCATTCGATCGCGGTCTTTCCTCTCTTGCAGCCATTCTCGTATCCGCTCGTTCGAGCGTCTGCGATAATGGATTTTCCTTCCGTTCACCGATTGGCAGCAGAACGAGCAATTAAACAGACAGCCGCGGGAAAAAGAAACCGGAATAATGCGCCTTGTCGAAGAAAAATCCTCATTGCGACCCATTGCTCTAAGAAACCGAGTTATGAAATCCCAATATTTCTCCAAATCAATCGAATGCCAAGCGGGAAATGGGAGTTCGTCGAGAGGAACATCTCCTCGGCCTGTTTTGAAACCATGCAAAGAGCGCCTCATTTTCGGGTTTTCAATAAGTTCCGCGAGAGCGACTTCGGACTCGCCTTGAATTAAATAATCGACTTGCGGGTAGTTGAGGGAAAAAGACTTCGCGTCGTAACCTATATAGTGCATCCCTCCGAAATAGGCGTCCGCCGCGATCAATGAAACGTCCGGAAACATATCTCGCGCCGCCTTTATTGAAGCTTCCGTTGTTCTGTTCCAACGGTACGGCGAGTGGAACACGCTCAAACACAGAACAACAGCGTCAAAAGACATTTTGCGGTATGGCGAAAGCAGGGTTTCAATGTGGCAGCCGGCAAAAAATCCGTCGCCGGTTTCCTCTGGATATACATCACTTTCTTTTACTGAAAATGAGTCGGCGACGCTTACGTCGTGTCCCCGGCTTTCAAGGAAAGCCGCTTGCTGCAGCGCCCCTATGTTGGCGAAATACGGATAGTCGATGTAATCACGAGAGATCGACGCTGGAGGATTGACTATAAGCACTTTCATCTTTTTTCTTTTCCGGTTGTTGTTCCTATATCCATATTTTCCTAAATCTCAATTGCGCGTCGCGCACGCTTGTAGCGTTCCCATCTCTCCTATCTTAACAGAGCTGCGACGAGGCGGATGACCGATTCTTGAATCAATATCGTGACAACCAATCCGATCGACGCCAAAGGTGCGAAAGGTATTGTCGCCGTCACCTTCACTTCGTGGTCGGTTGGAAGTCCTTCTTGAATATTTCTTATCGCTTCCGATGATAAACCGTCCATAAATAAAGTTTCCGATATAGCGCCTTTCGGCAGCGCCTTGATAGTTTCGGTCGAAAGCACCATTCCCGGCTGGAGTTCGTTTATAGTGATTGTTTTCACGTCTGAAAGGTTAATGTAAAAATCCAATATTTTTAGAATTGCGCTCACGATGACCATAAATGATATTATGACTTTCGAACTCGATACGAGCCTTCCTCCCAATGTCGGCGCCAAAGATATTATCGAGACCGAAACCACAACCAACATCATCAAAATCAACTTCTTTACAACTGGATACTTTTCGACGAAGTCGGAAGTTTTTTTGGATATCCATCCCATCGCGGTGAGCATGAATACGAATGATCCCAAGTTGATTAAAAAATTGAGGTTGCCGCCCGTCACCTTCGACTGTAGAAAACGGGCGGCCATAAACACCGCGTTGAAAAGAACAAACATGATTATAAACACCGGCCACTTTTTCGCGGCGTTACTCGCGGTCTCCGCCGCTCTCTTATAAAAAGACGAAGGATTGAAGAGAAGCTTCGCCTCCCCGGCCGCGAATCGATCTCGAATTGACAGAACGATCTTCACGAGCACGGCAAGAAATGAAACGGCGAAGATGTTTATGAGCAAGTTGAACGCCGGGAAGTAGTCGATGTAACTGTATTTGTAATAGTTCAAAGGCAGAAGAAACGAAAAAAGAAGGAAAAGTTTGCTGTCTCCGGCCGACCATACGCCGATTTTCCACATCAAATAGCCGCAACAGAAAGCGAATGCGGTGTTAACAACTACATCACGAATGTAGCTAAGATCGACAGAGACGTCGCCGGGCAAAATGTTGTAAAAAATGATGATAAAGCCGTGTATGACACAACCTGCGATTATCCCGTTGACGATCCATTTGTTTTTGATTTTTCCGAAACGGATGTCTTCAACTGTGATGATGGCCGCCAACGTCAGCAGAAGCAATGTGAAAACAGCCGTCGGGGCGTCGATTTCACGGATGTTAAAATGAATCATGAGCACTCCCTTTTTTGGTTACCAACCAATCCTCCAGAATCAAAAAGTCTATTTTCGAGCTCATAAAAAATCTCAGAGCATCGACCGGGGTTTCGACTATTGGTTCGCCTTCGCGATTGAAAGAAGCGTTCAACAAAGCAGGGACATCCGTGCGCCGGCCGAAGGCGTCGAGGAGTTCAAAAAGCGGTTCACCGCGGTTCACCGTCCGCACCATTGCGGTTCCATTTTTAAGAACAACGGCGGGTAATTTTCTTTTCACGCCGTTTCGCGCCCGTAAAATACCATGCATGTTCGGGCTTTCTCCGCATATATGAAAATACTCCGCGGCATCGTCCGCCATTATCGCAATTGCGTGTGTGAGAAATGACTCGCCGCACTTGATTTCCGTGTTCAGGCGCCGCCTGATGTCGAGATCGCGAGGATCAGCCAAGATGCCGCGGGAACCGAATGACTGAGAGCAGACCTCGCTTCTTCCTTTGAACCATCCGCATATCTTCCCAAGAGAAAGAAGTTCCACGGCCTTTTCTTCGAGTCTTCGAGGTCGGCAATATTTTACGCGAGGAAACTCGCTCAATGCACTGAGAATCTCATGCTCGGAATATTTTTTGCCGAGACACGGAGAAAACATCTTAGGGACGAAAGGCAAACCGGCGGTTACGTGGTATCCGTGAAGAGCCGCGCCGAGGGCGGCGCCGGCGCCGGCGGCGACCGGGTTGATAAATATATCCTTGAACGGCGTTTTTTTCGCCGGCGCGGAGTTGAAATCACAACTCAATCCGAATTCTCCTCCCACGCAAAGATTCTCAAACCCGGTGGCCTCGTACAAGAAACGCGCCATGGAAACGGCGGCATTGGACGATTGGTTATGAACGGCCCGAGCCAGTTCGCAATGCACGCGGCGTATCGGCCATTCCTGCTTTCTCCTTGGCAGATTCCTGAAAAAAAGCTTCGAGTAATATTGAACGTTCTCTTCCGCGCGAGGGTCGATTTCGGGTTCGCCCTCGGCGAGGCAAGACCCCTCGAAATCCGTGAAGGCGCATTCAGGAAAAACATCGTCACGCTCGCCCAACGCCGCAAGCGCGATGAGTTTTTCTCCGTCGTGTTTCGAGAAACCGGCCGTCATCGCCCCCAGCACACGCATTGCTCCCGGCCCCACTCCCCATCCCGAAGACGAAAATGTTCTATTCAATACATTTAACCTTCCGGCCTTTCCGACATACATGCTGTGCAATTCCCGGCTGAAAGGATGCGACGCGTAGAACGGCGGCGCGTCTGGCATCTCATCGGCAAGGCTTCCTCGGGAATCGATCACAAGAGCGGCCGCCTCCTCGAAAGGCCCTGTAAAATATGCCGCGGCGGCGAGCGCATCGTGATGCGAAACCGATATTGTTTTTCCCTCGCATCCCATTTTTTTCAGGCGCCGCCGCATCTTTCCGGTTTGTTTTCCCATGGAGTCGAATACCACCATGTCGATCTCGCCGGGCTTCTTCAATCCCGCCAGATCCATCACATAGAAAATCGATTCCTCGGGAAATCCGCCGTCGTGTTTTTTTCGGGTCAGCCTTTCCTGAGGAATAAAGAACATCTCGCCGTCGCACACCAACGCCGCCCCTGCGTCATCGTCGAATCCGTGCACTCCGAGGACGTTCATCTCAGGCTCACCCTATCAAGAAATCTTGAGATGCTTTCACTCGCCACAGCCGAAAGCGCTCTCTCCCTTTTTCGCGCGTTGTCCCCCACTCGCTTTAATGCGTCCGTCGATCCGGAAACCTTCCTAAGTACTTTCGCAAGTTCTTCCGCCGAACCGTTCGTATATAAAAATCCCGTTTTGCCGTCGAGTATATGGTCGCATACCGATTCGCAACGAGTTGTCACCACGGCTTTTCCCATCTTCATGGCGATGGCGCATCCCATCTGTCCGGACGCCCTGTTGTCAACTCGCAACGGAATGACTATGCACTTCGCGTCTCTGATTGCCGAATTAAAATCCGCCTCCGGCAGGGAGTCGTGCCAGAAAACGCCCGCGGCCTCGATCGGCGGATTTATTTTGAGGTTCGTAATGATGTGAACTTCGACGCCGGCGATTGTCGCCGCTTTCACGAGAGTCTCATAGTCTCTGTTGTGCGTGCCGACTGCTATTATTTTGTTTTTGAACCTTCCATGCGAGCCGGTTTCATCCGCGTGATATGATTTGAAGAAACCCGGAAACGTAAACTCGATGGCCGCTTCGCTCATAGGGATGTAAAACAGGTTCGCTTCGACGATGCCGAGCGCTGTGTAGAATTTACTACGGCTTTTTATTATGTGCATCCAACAGTTTCGAGGCGACGACGCGAAATGTTGAAAGACGTCTTCTTGGTAATAATGACGGATAAAATTGTTCACCCATCCGGCCATTTCAAATTTATCCACATCATTAATCAAAAATGTGATCGGGGCGAACCCTCTCTTTTGAGCGAAAAACTGCAAAAGCAACGCATCGTTACTATCGCACGCACATGCATCGTAGCCGCCCAAGTACGCTTCCTCGACGGTTTCTCTCAGATTCTCCTTGTTCGCTCGATAGGAAACGCCGGTGGGATCGACAGACATATAGTCGTCGAACGAATACCGGAAGAAATGCATTTCATGAGTATCGGCGTTGCGGATTTGGCCGGCATATCTGCCGCCGTCTCCGAATAAGTTTATTATTCTCGGAATCTTCGGCCGGCTATGAGGTGGTCCGCCAGTTCGCATAAAAGTTCCTTTTGACATTTCTTGCGACAGCAACAGTCGTCACGGCTTGGATTTCGCCCGAGCCATCCGGAAAACTCCGCTCATAACGGTCTGTCTTTCACCGGTAGATCGACACTCAAACGTGAAAAATTCATCGCACTATTTAGTATATGTATAAGCGTTATTTTAGCAATGATGCGTTACAGCGTCTCATGCGGCGCCTGCCCATAACGTTCGGCCTCTTTTCACGAATAGACATAAGTAATCCGAAAAACTATAATGGCTATCGATCGCTTGCCTATCCGCAAGGAGAAACAATAGCTTGACCGCAAGAGATATCTTGAACAACAGTTTCATCGGCTGGCGCGCGGGACAATGGAAATCGAGCATTGCCTTCGACGTGGCCGGAGAACCGGCGTTCACTGCAAATGTGCAATCCGGAAAACTGACATTCGAAGACGGAAAAGCGCCCGAAGCCTTGGCCTCACTGGAGCTATCCCGCGAACTGTTTGAAAAAACATTCGTGGAATTTACTCCCCCGTGGTTCTTTCAACACAGTATCACATTCAGCAATTTATCGGAAACAATAAAGTTACAGACCACCATGCATAGGCCGGGAACCCGCGAAGACGAGCCTTCGAAAATTCCCGCCGATTGGGATGACGAAACACATATCCCGGGATTGGGTGTTGAGTTTCTGGAACTGGGCCGTGAAAAGCAACGCGAAAGAATGCGGGCCACGCTCACCCCGACTATCCGTTGCAACGCCAGTTGTGCTTTCTGCTTCGGTTCGTTTACAGCCACCGAACCTTCCAGCGCTGAAATTGCGAACGCAATGGGACACATAGCCGCCGCTCGCATTCCAAGATTGCTGATCACGGGCGGCGAACCGACTCTCTTCCCTTCCGTGGTTGGATTAGTGGACACCTTCATCAAATGCGGAGGCTGGGGAGCTTGTCTTCAGACCAACGGGCTGCTTTTGACAAAGAAACTCGCCAGTGATCTCAAGAAAGCCGGTGCGGATGAGTGTATCGTTTCGCTACACGGCGCTTCCGCCGAAACCCATGAAAACGCAATGCGCGCGAAACAATCATTCAGCGGAACGTTGCGAGGAATCGAAAACTCCCTGAACGCCGGATTGATCACTTCGATTTGCTATGTTGTTTACGAAGGCAACTATAAGGAACTGCCGGAACTACCGGACATGATCCTCGATCACTTCGGCCGGGACGTCTGCATAACTCTGAACTTCGTCGGGCC
>JAKLIR010000217.1 GCA_022709505.1 bacterium
AGCAGCTTCGCGATAAAATCATATTTCTCCGCCCTGACGAATGAGAATTCCGACAGAAGATAGGGTGACACTGAAGCGATCGGCCAATGACTGCTCTTCGGCAGTATCTTTTTGAGAGTCTCCTTGACCGGCGGCGACTGCATCCCGAATTCGCTGAGGAACGGCGTATCCTCTTTTTGATAATCGGAAAGGTTGGCGAGCGCATGCCACACTCTGTAATTGTGGCTTTCCCCAGCCACCGGCGAAGCGGACCTGAACGGCCGACCTCCTCCTAACTTCGCCGCGAGCTTTTCGAATATATCAACAAGTCCGCGGTTGAACGTTATGTTGATTTCATTGCCGCCCGAAAGATACGCAACCGACGGGTGGTTATGTATCGCGTCGAGTATCCCGGTCAACTCCTTCTTCACGAGATACGCGAATTTATCATCTTTAGGATACGGCCTTCTCCCGCACGCGAACGGAAATTCCTGCCACACCAGAATTCCAAGCTCGTCGCACAGATCGTAAAAGTCGGCTTTCTCCCTGATCCCGCCGCCCCACACTCTCAACATATTCATGTTCGCTTGCTTCGCGAGGTTCAGTAGCTTCGAATATCTTTCTCCGTCGATCCTCCCGGGAAGCGAGTCCGCCGGGACCCAGTTTGCACCTCTCACGAACAAGCGTTTCCCGTTCACCACGAAAGTCCATTTCTCATCCGGGTTGCGGGATTCGTTCGAGCGAAGCTCGACGGTCCTGCATCCGAAACGGGTTGAAACGTCGTCCAGAACCCGTTTCCTGTCGGATACGCGTAGCTTGAGGCTGTAGAGGTTCGGCTTCCCGAGTTCCCAAGGATTCCATAAATGCGGAGAGGGCAGAGGGATTATCGTCTTGAGATCGGAGATACCGCGCTTTATTTCAATTTTTTCTTCGTGGGTAGCCGGATCGCATTCGAAGTTGCCGCCTTCCAGTTCGAACGCCACCGAGGCTTTGACGTCTTTTCTCGAATCGATCCCGTAGCTGACTTGAAGCTCCCAGTAATCTTCCGTGACTTTGATCGGCTCCACTCTGAAATATCGGATGAAAACGTCGCCTGTTTTTATTATCGAAACGGAATCCCATATCCCCACGGTCAAAATCGTCGGAGCGAAATCCCAACCGTAGCTCATCTGGCATTTCAGGAAATTCTCTCTCGGCTTGAACTGTCCGGCGAATTCGCAGTTGACGTTCAGCGTGTTTCGCTTTCCGAGCAACTCCGTGACTTCGAGCACCACGGGAGCGTACATACCTTCGTTGTCCGCGAGTTTCCTGCCGTTCAGAAAGATGTGCGATTTATAGTCGATCCCCTCGAATTTTATGAACGTTCTGCCGGGGCCCGGCTGTATATCGAGGTCTCGCCGGTACCACCAGTTGTATTCATCGGTCCAGCGCGATAGTTCGTTCTGTCTCCCGATGAAAGGGTCTTCTATTATCCCGGCGCGCAGGAGATCGGACTGCACGTTTCCGGGCACCGAAGCGGGAATCCACCTAAGCACGTCCTCGATGCTCTGCCATTGCATGCACTGTCCGATCCGCCACTCATTATCGTTAAGTGATATTATTTCTCTCGCCATTTATCTCTCCGAAATGAAGATGCTCAAAAAGCCGGATTTTGTGAACGTTTAATTTTATCACAACAGTGCTGGTAATGGAAATCGATCAGTCCTCAGAAAGCGCGGCCGGCTACGCGGTCTCAGGATGCGCCTGAAACCTTCGGCTGTTTTTTCACGGCGAAAGCGCAAATGGTCATCCCCACCAGTATCGCGGACGCGAACAGCATCCCAGCCCGGATGTTCCCGGCTCTCTGCGCGACTTCTCCGATTGCTGCGTTTAGAACCACGTTCCCGATCCCGGAGAAACATATTATTATGCCGCTTATCTGCCCGAGCTTATCCGGGAACCTGTTGCCTCCCGTGGCTATCGCCGTAGCGAAGATCCCTGAAAAGAAGAAGCCGGTCAAGCCGAGGAAGATGCTCGCGGAGACGGCGTCTCTGACGATGAAAGTGGCGATGGCGCAGATAGCCGATCCCAACGTCAGGACTCTCAGCAACAGGTAATCGGGAACCGACTTAGCCGTGAACGTCACGAAAAAACGCCCGACCGTCATGGTGAACCAGTAAAGGCTCTGGAATATGCCGGACGTCAGTGTGAAAGCCAAAACGTGTGCGCCCACTCCGAACTTCAGCGTGTGTGAGAACGGAACTCCGTTCAGGACTTCGCGGTCGAAGTATCTGACTATCCACGCGTTTATTCCGATCTCGCCGCCGACGTACAAGGCCACAACTCCGCCTATCACCACTACTGACGGAATTCTCATCATCGAAAGAGTGTCCCGGAAACTTACTTTTTCTCCGAACGTCACTTCCGGGAACTTCTGAATGAACATCACAAGCCCCATGAAAAGTGAGAAAATGCCGATTATGATATACAGCGTCTGCCAAGAAGTCCCGTTTTTCAGGATCGAGCCCGCGATCACCGGCCATATAAAAGCGCCCACCCCGAAGAACATGTGCAGCATGTTCAGGGAATAAACGCGTGTTTCGCTGTGGACTGAAGAAATCAGAGCATTGATAGCTGACTCCACGGCGCCGCCCCCAACGCCTGTGAAAAACATCATTATGAACAGCACCGGGGCGCTCCACGACATGCCGAATCCGATGAGAGTGATCCCAAGCAGGAATATGCTTCCGACCATGACCGGTTTCAAACCGATCTTCTCAACAAGGTATCCGGCGTAGATCGTTGTGATGATGAATCCGGCGTAATGCGCTGAGATGAGAAGCCCCATCGCTCTCTCGTTGATCCCGAATGTATCCGATATCGGTTTGTTGCACGGACCTATCGTCGTAACGACGAGCGCATAGGACATGAGGTAAAAGTATCCGGTCGCTGTCAGCAGTTTTTTATTCATTGTCGTTCACAAGGGAGGCCGCCGGGCGCTTCCTCCGGGATTGGGATATTATAATCAATTTGAAACCGCTGTTGTAAGAGGGGGTTTTCTTTATTTTCACTCGTTGAAGGGGCTCAGAGCGACAGTTCGATCTTTTCCCGGATCACTTGCACTATCTTTTCAACGACTTTGATTTCGTTCAAGAGTTTTTCCCGTGAAATCTCGCCGGCGCGGAGGCTTCGTTCGAATCGTTCGAGAGAATAATGAAGACGCTCCAAGGTGTCCGCGCCGATCTCCATCTCCATCTCGCTCTCAGCGAACTTCAGTTTTTCGATCTCTTCTTCGTCGATTCGTTTTTCGCGGGCGAAAACAATTTTCTCTCCTTCGCCGGCCGGCATCTCCTTGAACTCGCACTTTTCATCTATTTCATCGGGGGTGATTCTCGCGTTGAACTGTTCGTCGAGAAAGAATATCTCGACGAGCCGCATCTTTATACGCATTGCGTCGTCGGTGTCTTTAAATAATGAGTATGTGGAATAGCATTCGCCGAGGCATTCGAGAACCTTGCCATAGGTCGGCATCGGCGTTTCGAAATTACAGAAAGGGCACTTTATTTTCTCTTCCATCATCCTCTTCCGTAACGGATTCTTTCAAGCTTGCGCCAATTATTATATAAGAACCGCCTGTCTTTGACAAAGAAATCCCCCCTGAATATAATCGCCCTATGTTTCGGGAATTGTTTGCTCGCGCGCTGGACGAGATGTCATACCTCTACATGGGCACCCAAAAGAACCAACCCATGGTTGCTCCCGCAGTGTGCAGCCTCGAGGAATTTCTTGAGCGGGAAAAAGCCCGTGAACCGGTGAAGTACTTTGAAAATCCGGGCTACGTTCCCAAAGTGGAGATATCGGAACCGGTCCGGCGGAAAAAATACAATATCAGCAAATTCAGTTTCGAAAGCCCGGTGTATTCACCGTTCCCGGCGAACAACATGGTTCACGGCAGATTTTATGAGAGGCACGGGGAGCCGGATGCGCCCATGGTGATGCTGCTGCACGGATGGCGCATGGAATCCTATGCATTCTTCGATCGTTTTTGCAGAGTGCTCGTAAGCGAAGGATTCAATTGCGCGATGCCGGACCTTCCATACCACATGAACCGGACTCCGAAACATTCGTTCGCGGGCGAGCATACGTTCACGGATGACGCAATCCACACACTCGAGACGATCCGGCAAACGTTGTTCGACGTGATGAGCGTAATGAACTGGGCGAGGGAGAAAAAGAAATCGCGGAAGGTGGGCGTGATGGGCATGTCGTTCGGCGCCATGATGTCCGGCTTGCTCGCGTGTGTCGAGCCGACGCTCGATTTCGCGGTGCTTGTCGCGCCTCCGGCGGACCCCCGTATGGTTTTCGACGACAGCCGGCTCGGCCGCCTGATAGAAAAGGAAAACCCCCGCGCGGGCCGGCTCGTGCGAAGATATAACGAAACGCTTTCGAATATCGCGCTGACCAATATGCGCCCCATGATTCCAATCGACAGAATTTTCATCGCGGAAGGACTGTACGACGGAATGGTGCCGGTGGCGGCGGTCGAAAGATTATGGGAGTCTTGGGGAAAGCCGGAAATGAAAAGGTATCCCCACGGCCACTTGAGCATCATTCTTTTCAATCCCGAACTCGAAACGGATTTGAGAAAATGGCTGCGCGGCGTAAACACTGATTCGCCCCTCGGAAAATAACCGCATCTTCACGGTTTTACGATACCTTCTCCGCTATGAAAAAATTTTAATCACATTGATAAAAATCCGGGACGAAATGGATTAAAGATTATGGAAATAAAAAAACGGTGGTTTGCACCACCGTTTTCTGTTTGTTCCTTTGTTTGAAAGATTCAGCTTATGCCGGACTTCAACCGGCGTTTTCGTTGTTCTTTTCAGTGCTTTCCGTTGCGGGCGGCACTTGCTTTGCTTCCGTGTTCATGGGTTTCGTCGGGTCAACGTTTGCAAGCCCTTTTTTAAATTCCGTAACTGCCGAACCTATGGCTTTTCCCATCTCGGGAAGTTTTTTCGGCCCGAAAACAAGAAGTGCAACCACCAGTATTATTAAAAGCTCTGCTCCGCTTGGCGTCCACATAACAAATCTCCTTGATAAGTTTCCCACATTATATTTACAAAAAGATTAATTTTCAATAAAGGCGCTATCCGGTTTTTCAGGGCGTGCTCATGTCTCGGCGTCGGCGCGAAAGGAACTTCTGACGAGAGGCCCGGATTTGACCCATTTGAATCCTATGGATCTTGCTTCTGTTTCCCAATGTTCGAACTCTTCAGGTGTGATGAAACGACTCACCGGTTCGAGGTTTTTCGATGGTTGGAGGTATTGTCCGAGAGTGACCCTGTCAACACCCGCTTCGCGCAAAGCGGACAGAGCGGCGGATATCTGGGAATCGGTTTCCCCGAGTCCGAGCATTATGCCGGATTTCGTCAACTGCCGGGGATATGATTTTTTTATGTAACCGAGAAGATCGACGGATCGGGAGAAACTTCCAGCGGGCCGGAGCCTCGGGAAGAGCGCTTCGACGGTTTCGATGTTGTGTCCGAAGACGAAGGGCGATTCGTCCGCAACCTTTCGGACGGAGTCGATGTCGCCCGCGAAATCCGGAGTGAGGACTTCGATTCTGACCCGATCGATTTTATTTTTCAGGGCTCTGATTGTTTCCGCGAAATGAGCCGCGCCGCCGTCCGGGAGGTCGTCTCTTGTTACGGAAGTTATCACGACGTATTTCAGGTCGAGTGCGGCGGCAGTGTCGGCGATCGCCTCCGGTTCATCCGGATTCACGGGAGCGGCGGGCCCGCTTTCCACGTGGCAGTATCTGCAAGCTCTCGTGCAGACCGGGCCGAGCAGAAGAAAGGTGGCCGTGCCTGCGGACCAGCATTCGCCCCTGTTCGGGCATCTCGCCTCTGAACATATCGTGTGGAGGTTGTGCTGTTCGATTTTTTTCTTGAGGGCGGCGTATTCCGCGCCGGATGGTACGGCGGCTTTCAACCAGCGTGGCAAACGTCCTTTGCCCGTTCCGGACGACGGCCGCCTATCCGTCATTTCATCTTCCTTATGGCCAGATCGAC
>JAKLIR010000218.1 GCA_022709505.1 bacterium
CGGCGAAGCCCGCGCGGAAGGGGTGCTCGGTTATCAACACCGCTTTGCCGGAGGCGTCAACGTCTTCGAGATAGACAAAGAAGTCGCTGTTTTTCGCGGAGGAGGAAGCGAAGAAGTCAATGATCGGATGCCCTGTGACTTCGGTATCCTTATCAAGCGGCGCGGAAGTGTAAGTCAGGCATTGTTTATCGAGGTCGGAGCGATCCGGCACGTCGTCCGGAACGATGTACATCAGCCAGCGGTTTCCCTTTTTCGGCCCGAAGCCGGAGTTGTGGCTGAAGTCGGTTTTATATGAATCTTTACCGGTGGTTGCGGGCGCGGCGGACGAGAGCGAAGCGCCGGAATCGAAGTAGAAATCGGTTGCGACTCCGCGAGCGAGCGGCCATTCGTTCTCCTGCCGCCAGCCTTTGCCGATCACGAATATAGTGACGGGCGGCTCGGTGTCGATTCCATTCTTAATTCCCTTAAGATAGCGGTCGAAAAACCTTATCGTTTCGGTGGTTATGCCGGACAAGGCTTTGTCCTGACTTTCGCCGGAATATTTGTAATAGGGCGACATCAGGATGTGATAGCCGGGGGTCATGAGAAGTTTCGAGGGGTTTGTTTTGCGGGCCGTGGCGAAGAACTGCGTGACGGAGCGGGGTTGAGCGTCCATCCAGCCGCCGACGTGGTAGATCGGGATTCCGGACTTCATGATCTCCGGGATATGGCTGATGGGGCTGATGGAGTAGCCGTTGAAGCCCTTGAATTGAGGCCCGAGCCCGACCTGCGAAGCGTCGGTGTCTATAAACAGCACCTTGGACATCCATTCGCCGAGGTTCGGGTTCTTCAGATGATCGCGCGTGGCGAGGTAGTAGATGTGTTTGCGCGGCTTTCCGTCCTCGTAAAGTGGCGGGTCTTTCGGATCGTCGGGATATTTATAGTCGTCAAGGAACGAACCGTCGCCGTTTTTGTCTATGGGGATTTCATCGAGCATTTCGCCGTCGCCGTCCTCGTCGATCACGGGAGACGCCGGGACCACCGGGAAAGCGCCGGTCACGCGGTTCATATTCAGGTTCATCGTCTGGAGCAGGTCGGAGTATGAGGACATGAAGCCCTGATTGAGGATGCCGCCGACATACATATCCTGAAAGCCGAAGGGATAAACCATGATGAAGATCGCTTTCAGATGCGGGGGCCGGCGGGAGGCGGTTAGTGTTGTGGTTATAGCCATGTAGGAGCCGCCTTTCATGCCGACCGCGCCGTTGCTCCAAGGCTGTTTGGCGATCCATTCGACGAGTTCCGCGCCGTCGTCTCCGAGCCGCGGCATGAGGTCCACGCGCGAGCCGAAGGAAGCGCCTGAGCCGCGAACGTCCGCGAGCACGACCGCGTAGCCGCGTTCGAGCAACTGGCGGCTGAAGCAAAACGGGTTTGGTATTTCCGCGCCCATGCCTCCGAACATGTTTTTGCCTTTCTTCTTATCGAGCGGTTTCATAGACGGGTTTATGAATGCGCGCGAGTAGGGCGTGTATTCGAGGGCGGCCGGGAATTTCGAAATCGAGGGGCCTTTGTCGGGAAGATAGACATCGACTGCGATCTTCACTCCGTCCGACATCGTCACGTAGGCGGAGGTTTTTTTATAATCCTTGAATTCCTTTTTGGAAAATCCTGAATATTCGAAGGGGCGGCTGATTTTCTCCTGTGCGGCGGCGGGAAATGCGAAAGATAGAGAGATGAGGATCAGGAAAATGAGGTGTCTTTTCACGGCGCGCTCCTTTTTGCTTCGTGCTTGTTGTGTGAATAATAACATAAAACCGGCGAGGTTTCTTTAACCCGGTTTTTTCTCCGGAAAATCGTAAAAAGAGCGATCTACGGTGTTGCATTATATCATCTCGCTCCGCCGTCATCCCGGGCTGAGACCCGGGATCCACGCGGGGACACGGACGTCAGGGGCGGCCCTTCGGGGCAGAGCGGGCACAAGCTGCGGACGGGTGCGGAGACCCGTCCCTACATAAAACGTTAATACGCAAAGGATCAAAGAGCAGGCGGGACGCCCGCGCCCACAGATAAAAGCTCTAATGCCGCGGAGTATCATAGCGAGAACCGTACACTATGGTCTTCGAAGGATCGCCACACGGACATCTTCAGGAAACATAGTAATGAGAGATTTGGTGCGCGGCGTCGCCGGGAAGTGTTTTTTTTAACGTATCTTGGTATGATTTACTGAGCCGAAATTTTCAACGGTTTTCGGGAGGTTGATATGAGATTCAAATTAATTCTCGGATTCATTGTAGTGATGGCTGTGGGCTCGGCATGTTCGGCCGCGCCGTTCAAAGTGGCGAGCCCCGGAGGCGTGTTGACCGCCGTGGTGGATGTGGACGGGGCGGGCAGGCTGACGTGGAGCTTGTCGAGAGGTTCGGCGTTGATCGTGTCGCCGTCGGCGATGGGCGTGACGGTGGATGGAGTGGACTACGGCCTCGTGTCGGAAGTAAAGGAGGCGGGCCGTGTTTCGATCAACGAAACGTACAAGGCGCGGGACAGGCATGCGAAGGCGGTGAACCGGTGCAATGAGGCGCGGTTCAGCGTGAAACCGTCGAAGGGCGCCGGTGAGATGGAGCTGACGATGCGTGTTTACGACGACGGGGCGGCGTACAGATATGCCGTTCCGGGAGCGGGAACGCGGCGTGTGTCCGGCGAGGCGACGGCATGGCGAATTCCGGCTGAAGACACGATATGGTATCAGAATAATCTTTTAAATTACGAAGGTGAATTCACGAAAGTCGAGGCGGGCGAGGTTAAGCCGGGGACGCGGATCGGGGCGCCGTTCACGATCGTGCTTCCGGACAATGCGGGGTACGCATCGGTGACGGAAGGAGCGCTGTTCAAATACAGCGGGATGTCGCTGCTCGCCGGAGAGAAAGGGTTTCAGGCTGAGTTCGCGGACGACCCCGGCGGGTGGTCAGATAAGGGCGAGATAAGGTCGCCGTGGCGGATCACGATAGTCTCGCCGGACCTGAACGGGCTGTTCAACAGCGACATAATAATGAACGTGAACGAACTGCCGACGGGGGATTTGGCGAAGGCGGACTGGATAAAGCCGGGCAGGTGTTTGTGGTCGTGGCTGAACGGCGCGCGCTCGAGCGTCACCCCGGAGAACATGCGTTTTTACGTGGATGCCGCGAAGCAGCTCGGATTCGAATGCGTTCTGGTGGATGAGGGATGGGAGGGGAACACCCCGAAGGAGAAGCCTTATGAAGGATGGGGCGAAACGCTCGATCAGAGGGTTGCGAAGATAGCCGAACTCGTGAAATACGGAAGCGAACGCGGTGTGAAAATCTGGGTCTGGAAGCACCATTTCATGCTGAAGGTTCCGGCTTATCGGGCGGACTTCTTCAAGAGGTTGAGCAAGGTGGGCGTGGTCGGAGTAAAGATCGATTTCATGGATTCCGAATCGCGGGAAATGGTGGGCTTCTACGAGGACACGCTGCGCGATGCGGCGAAGTATAAACTCATGATCAACTTCCACGGGGCGAACAAGCCGACGGGGGAATCCAGAAAGTATCCGAACGAAGCGGCGCGCGAGGGCGTACGAGGTCTCGAATACAGGGCGCTCTATCCGGATTACAACTGCACGCTGCCGTTCACGCGCTTTATCGCGGGGCACGGCGACTATACGCCGATGCATTTCAAACGCGAGTGGATGACGCTGACGTCGTGGCCGCATCAGATCGCCACGGCGATCATATTTCCGACGTTCGTGACGTTCTACGGCGGGCACCCACAGGACTATCTCGACAGCCCGGCGCGAGACGTAATCGAGAAGCTCCCGACGACATGGGACGAGACGATCGTGCTGCCCATGAGCAAGATCGGAAAGATAGCGGCGTTCGCGAGAAGAAAGGGAGACACTTGGTTCGTAGCGATAATGAACGGCGGAAGCGGGCGTAGCTTCGATCTGCCGCTGAATTTTCTCGGCGCGGGGCGATATGAACTGACGGCGGTGTCCGATTCGATGGCGAGCTCGCTTGCGCTGAAGGAAGTCAAGCGCGAAGTGGGGAGCGGCGATTCGGCGCCGGTGAGGATGCGGATGGGCGGCGGCTACGCGGCGATGTTAACGAAGAAAAAGTAAAAGACCGGGAGAGAGAACGAAAACGAAATGAAACGTTTCATCCGCTTATTTGTTGTTGTGACGGCAGCGGTGGTTTTCGCCGCGCGCGCGCAAGTGGTGGCAGCGGGTGTTGGAGAACCGCCGGTTTTCACGGACGATTATTTCTGCATGCACGCGCATTCGCACGAAGATTACGAAAAAGTTTTTTCGCTTGCTTCGTTCGGTTTGTTCAGGACGTGGGACTCCTCGATCGGCTGGCCGCGGATCGAGCCGCGGAAGGGCGAGTGGGACTGGACGCTGCTCGACAACTTCGTGCAGCATGTTCGGGCGAGAGGCGGGAAGGTAATCCTAACGCTCGCCATGACGCCGCCGTGGGCCGCGAAGAATCCGGACGCGCCATCGCCCTACGGCGGGTGGTCGTCCTCTCCGCCACGCGACATCGAGGACTGGAAAGACTACGTCCGCGCGGTCGCGGAGAGAAACAAGGAAGTTTACGGCGGCGCGATAAAATATTGGGAGATCTGGAACGAACCGGACAATGTGCAGAAGGGATACGCGTTTTACACAGGGACGGTGGACGAGTTGGCGGAAATGGGGCGCACCGCGAGGGAAATACTTAAACGGGTTGATTCCGGGAACGAGGTCGTATCCCCCGGCATAACGCAGATGGGCCGGGAATGGCTCGGCGCGTATCTGAAAAGCGGCGGCTGCGAAAGCTCGGACATAATAGGTTTTCATTTTTACTGGGACTGGTATTCGCCGCGAATAAGCGACTTCGAGGTCGCGATGACGAATGTACGGGAGGCGATGGCGCGCGGCGGCTGCGGGGACAAGCCGGTATGGGTCACCGAGACCGGGTTCAACGTGAACCATTTCAAGACGCGGCCCGAGCGGGACGCGGCGCTCGCCGCGATGCTGATCGCACCTCTGAACGCGGGCGCGGGCGCGACGTGCGCATATTCTTGGAACAACAGCATTTTCACGGCGATGTACGACGAGAAGCTGAAACGTACGACGGACACTTTTGTTGCTTATGAGCAACTGTATAAATGGCTTCGAGGCGCGCGGCTGGAGAGTTTCGGCCCCGCGGGGTCCAAGCTTCGCGAGTGCGTCCTTAGCAGGGACGGGAAGGCGGCGAGGCTTATCTGGCGGACAGCGCCCGGCCGCGTCCGGTACGACACCGGCGCTTCGGGGAAGATGCGCGTCCACCGGCTCGACGGCTCGGTTTCGGAGGTTTCCCCCGGCGACGGCGTGATGATCGACGCCGATCCGGTTCTGTTGGAAAACAGCGATTATTTAGGAGCAAAATGAAATGCGGAAGAGCTTCACATATATCAATTTAATAATATAGAATCAGGCGAGATTAGGAAAAAAGGACATGGGGGGATGAATATGAAAACGCGGGTGTCGAACAGATTAAGAGGTTTAAAAATCGTATTTATGTTGGTGTCGTTTGTTGTGATCGCGGCGGCGGCGCATCCGGTGTTTGCGGCCGGGAGCGAACGGGAGAAAATAGTCGCGCCGTTCGACTATCCCGCGTCATTGCCTCTGAACGCTGAGGTGAAACTCATTCAAAAGATCGGTTCATATACGCAGTACCGCGTCGATTTCGACAGCACGAACGGTGAGCGGTTGCCGGCGTTTTTCTATCTGCCGTCGGCGAAGAAAGCGCCGTATCCCTGCATCATCGTTCAGCACGGTTACGGCGGAGATAAGAACATGGGCGGGTCTTTCGCGCCGTTCTACGCGCAGAAAGGTTTCGCGGCGATCTCCATAGACATCGAATACCACGGCGACCGCAAGCAGGCGGGAAAGGACGTACTTTCGATTGATATCGACGACGACGCGCGCGCTTTGAAACAGACGGTGATAGACCTGAAGCGGACGGTGGACTATCTGTATTCGCGCGGGGACAT